>CAIZKT010000867.1:0-8659 GCA_903933565.1 uncultured Victivallales bacterium
ACCCGCGACTTCCGCGGCTGGGGGTACCGCCGCGAAACCGTAGGTTACGTGGCATCCCGCGGCACGGAAAACGATTGTGCCAACTCCCTCAGGTGCCTTTCCCTGCCCCAACGGGGTTGCGTCTTGGCACCCTGACCCAACCCCGTTGGGGCAGGATAGTTGAGCGTTGAGCGTTGAGCGTTTTCCTGGAGTCTCACACTGGCCGCGGGAGGTGTACGGTACCGCCCGGCTCTGTTGGCGGCGTTGAAACCCCGGCTTTGTCGGCAAGGATTCAGGTGCGATGGTGCCTGCCCGGTTGATCGAGACAAACACCAGTTCCCATTCGGCTCAGCGGGCCGCGATGGTGCTGCTGGCCGCCTTGGCGGCGTGGTTGCTGGCGGCCGCGCTGCTGGTCGACATCGAGTATTACGATGGGCTCGACACCCTCTGCAACGCGCGCTTTTTCCTGGGCAAGAGTACCGTGTTCATCGGGAACCGGGCGCCGCTGATGGGTCTGATACTGGCCCCGGCCGAGTTCATCAGGGCGGCGGTCGGCATGCAGCCGCTGGAGGTGCGGCCGCAGCATCTGAGCATGGCCCTGCTGCACCTCGCCTATCTGGGCGTGGTCTATGCCTTGTTGGCGGCCACTTTCGGCCGCAGTTGGGCGGTGACCCTCGCCTTCGCCGCCGCGGTGCCGCAGTACATCTTCTTCTCCTATGCGCCCTTTATCAGCCACGACATCCTGCCGGGCGCGTTGTTTTTGGGCATGCTGGTGCTGGCCGACCGCTTCGTTGAGCGGCCGCACTGGCGCAGCTGGACCGGCCTGGTACTGTGCGGCGCCGCGGCGCCCCTGATCAAGCACACCTATGCGCTGTTCTGGATGACTCTGCTGGCCAGCCACGCGCTCCTGGCGCTCCGTGACGGGGGCAGGAAGCAGCCCCCGCCGCCGGCCGGACGCATTCGCCCCCTGGCCTACCTCGCGGCTGGCGCCGGGCTCAGCGCGGCCATCGTTTGGATGTGCCTGGCACTGGCGCTCCGGGGACTGTACCCGGGCAAGCCCTTTCTCTCCGGGCCCTGGGAACAGATACGCTTCCTCTCCTCCCAGTACAAGGGTGCGGAAAACCTGCTGTTTCCGGCCTGGGTCTACCTGCGGAACCTGCCGGTGTATGGCTGGCTGACCTTGGCGCTTATCGTTCCCGGGCTGATCCTAGCGGCGCGTCACTCGCGGCTGCTGCGCAGCGCGGGCCTAAGCTGGATTGGGTGCTTTGCGGTCCTGCACCTGTTGAGCGTCCGCGAAGTCCGCTACCTGGAGTTCCTGGCGCCGGTATCGGCGCTGCTGCTGGTGCTGCCGTTGCGGTGGCTTCTTCAGCGGCGTTGGGGCTGGCTGCTGGCGCTGGGTCTGCTGGCCGCCGACCTGTGCCGCGTCATTCCTGAGGCGGCGCTCATCACCCAGCCATTCTATGTCGGCGGCACCCAGGCCGGGTTCCTCGAACCCCTGTGGCAGAATGGAGTACTCCGGCAGCCGCTCAGTCTCAACAACCGCATGTTCTCCTTCCCCGCGCCCGAGGATAGCCCACTGGTTGGAGACCGTTACCACAAGCTGTTCCACCTGGGGGTGCAGCAGGTGGCCATCCTCTACGCGAGTGCGCCGAATAGCCTCTGGCTCATGCCGGCGGACGCCGAGCCCGACGCCTATCCGTTGTGGCCCGAAGGCGCCGCCGTCATGCTGACCAACCGCCTGGTCCTCAACTGCACCGACTGGCAACGCGCGCCGCCGCGCGGCAAACAGGAACTGCGCCAGATCGTCGCGGTGGATTGCACCCGCCTGTTGTCACGCCAGGACGACGGCGCCTTCCGCACCGACGCCGGAACCAGCATCTCCCTGCGGGAGCTGCCCGTGGACGGCATCCCCTCGCTCTTCCTCGAAGGACCGTTGCCCGGGCCGACGGACGAACCCTGCCTGACCGCGCGGCTGGTACTGCCCGGACGCCAGGAACCATTTCACCTCGAAGCCAGCGAGCCGGGCCGGTTCCGAGTCCTGGGCGCCGACGCCGAGCTGCGCGGCGCCACGCGGCTGGTGTTCCGGGCGCTGGTGATCAAGTCCGCATTCTGTGGCGCCGAGCCCAATGGTCGAGGACCAGGAGCGCCCACAGGGGCTTGGAATGATCGGCCTGACGGCAGAGGTGCTGCGCCAACCAGCCCGCAAACACCCCCCGGTCCATGAGCGAGTTCTCCCACAGGGGCGATTCCTGGAAGACGCCTTCCAGGCGCCGACGCAGCGGCCCGCGCAACCAGACGGCCAAGGGCATGGCAAAGCCCTGCTTCGGCCGCTCGATGATCGCCTTAGGCAGATGGCCTTGCGCGGCCAGCTTCAGCAGATACTTGCCCCGGAGTCCCCGCAGCTTCATCCTGCCTGGCAGCGAGAAGGCAAAATCGAGGCTGGCATTGTCAAGAAAGGGCGGCCGCACTTCCAACCCATGTGCCATCGAAGCCCGGTCGACCTTGGTGAGCACCGAGGCATGCAGATAGGTCATCAGGTCGAGAGCCAGAAGCCGGTTGAGCGGGTCGGGGAGAGCCAGGTGGGCCGTGAAGCCGAGCAGCGCCGGTGGCTGCGCCGCCAGGGCGGGCAGCGCGGCGCGGAGGTCATCGAGGTCCGTGTTGGCCATCCAGCGCAGGTGCCGCCGGGTCGCATCGTCGTCCCAGCGCCTGACGAAGCGCTTGGCTTTGAGATCGAAGCGGAGATACCCGTCCATCACCGGCAGGCGCTCGACCAGAGGGCGGATCAGGCGCCGCCGCAGCCACTCGGGAAGATGCTGGTACAGGGCGGCGTACCGGTGAGCTCGGTAGGTCGGATAGCCGCCCCAGAGCTCGTCGCCGCCATCGCCACCAAGGACGACCTTCACGTGCCGCGCCGCCAGGCGTGAGAGCAGGAACGTAGGCACGATGGACGCATCCGCAACCGGTTCGTCAAGGCAGTCCAGGGCCTGGTCCAGAACCTCGAGCAGGGTCGCGACGTCCAGCCTTTCCTCGATGTGCTCCGAGCCAATGTGCCGGGCGACGAGGCGCGCATAACGACTCTCGTCAAAGGCCGTATCCGTAAAGCCGATGGAGAAGGTCCGGATGCGCCCGGAAGCCCGTGCCTGCGCCAGGCACGCGACCGTGGCCGAATCGATGCCACCGCTGAGGAATACCCCCAAGGGCACATCCGAGACCAGTTGCCGCTCGACAGCCTGCCCCAAGGTGCCCCAGAGCTTTTCCGCCAGTTCCTGGTCTGACCCCCGACCCTCAAACGGCGCCACCTCGGTGAGTGACCAGTAAGGCTGCGGCTCACCCAGCTTGCCGTCGCGCCAGACCAGATAGTGAGCGGGCGGCAGCTTGCAGACTCCCGCCACCAGACTCAGCGGCGGCAAGACGTAATCGGAGAAGAAGTAGGCCTGCAGTCCCTCCGGCGAGAGGCGCCGCCCGATGGCCGGATGCCGCAACAAGGCCTGTAATTCGGAGGCGAAGACAATGCCGCCGTCGGGCAAGGAGGCATAGAACAGCGGTTTCACCCCGGCTCGATCCCTGGCCAGCACCAGTTCTCCCCGCCGTTGGTCCCAGAGGGCAAAGGCGAACATGCCGTTCAGCTCGCGCAGCCCCGGCAGGCCCGCCTCCTCGTACTGGTGCAGGGTGGATTCGGTGTCGCTGTGGGTCGCGAACACATGCCCCCTGGCCTCCAGGCGGCGCCGCAGGTCGAGGTAATTGTACACTTCCCCGTTGAAGGTGATGCTGAGACGGCCATCCTCGTTGCTCATCGGTTGCCGGCCACCGACCAGGTCAATGATGGCCAGACGCCGATGCCCCAGAGCGACATTCCAGGGCGAGAAGGTGCAGCGCTGAATCCCTTCCCCGTCCGGCCCGCGTCGCGCCAGGGCCTGCAACATCTCCGGCAACACGGAGAGATTCACTTCGGTTTGGATGTGGCCGGCAATACCGCACATACCGCTGAAGGCCTCGGCCGCCGGCAAGGGCTTGACTCACCCGGCAGGCCCGTGGGTTAGGGGTCGTCGCGCTGCGTGCAACCGATCACTTCCCGAACCGAATAGGGCAGTCGCCCGCGCGCCTCGAAGTAGGTCCGGGCCAGCATCTCGGCCAGAAGTCCCATGCCCAGAAACTGCACTCCCATGAGGGCAAACATGATGGCAAGCAGGAAGCGGGGGCTCTTGTGCACCCACACGCCCAGGCAGAGCTTCTCGTAGGCCACCACGGCCACCAGCCCAAAGGAGACGACAAAAGAGCCCAGCGCGGTGCCACCGAAGACATAGATGGGCTTGGCCTGGTAAGAGGTCAGAAACCAGACCGTCAGCGTATCGAGCAGCACCTTGAAGGTCCGCGCCAGGCCGTACTTCGACACGCCGGCCACCCTGGAACGATGGTTCACCTCCACCTCGGCGACGCGGGCCCCGATGGCCTCGGCGAGCGGCCCGATGAAGCGGTGCATCTCCCCGTAGAGCCGCAACTCATCGGTGATCTCACGGCGGAAGACCTTCAACGAACAGCCGAGATCATGAATCTTGGTGCCGGTCACCCGCCGGATGACCCAGTTAGCCGTCAGCGACGGCAGCCGACGCAGCAGGAAGGGGTCTTTCCGGCGCCTTCGCCATCCCGCCACATAGTCGTAGCCCTCATCGAGCTTTCCGATCAGGCGCAGGATGTCATGCGGGTCATTCTGGCGGTCGGAATCCAGGGTGACCACGATCTGGCCGCTGATGTGCCGGAACCCAGCGTCAAACGCCGCGGTCTGGCCGCAGTTCTTGCGGAAGAATACCACCTTGAGAAAATCATATTGCCGCACCAGTTGCCGCAGGATGTCCGGGCTGCCGTCGGTGCTGCCATCATCGACGGCAATCACCTCAAAGGAGCGCCCCGAGGGAGCCAGCGCAGACTGGATTTCCTCGAACAGCGCGGCCAGGTTGTCGCGCTCGTTGTAGACGGGCACAACCAGGCTGATGTCAGGCGTCAAAGAGCTCATATGAGACTACTTGCGGCAAATGAATTCGAACGAGATTTCCTCGAAGCCGCCCACCCAGAAACACCAGATGCGGCTACAGAAATGGGGCGCCAGATTGGCCAGGCCGCTCAACAGACCGTTCAGCAGTCTCAGGAACAGGATGACGCCCGGGCCATAACCCAGCTTCGGCAAAACCTGGAGAAAGGCGAGCCAGCGCCAGCGCGACGCCACCAGCTCAAAGCGGACCCCGGCGTAGCCAGACAAGATGCTGAAGTCGGGGTCGAAGTACAGCGGAAAGGTCACATCGAAGCCATGCTGGTGCTCGGCATGGGTGAACCCGCGGCTGCAGTGCGGCACCTTCACGATCAGGCGCGCTCCGGGTTTCAGGATCCGGTGCATCTCCCGCATCGCCTCGAAAGGACGGTCAAGGTGCTCCAGCACGTGGCAGGCCTCGACCAGGCTGAAGGTGTTATCGGCGAAGGGATAAGGGCAGTGATTCAGGTCGTGCAGCACATCCGGTTGGTTCGCCGGATTCCAGTCGAGGTTGGTGTAGCCGGGCCGCCGCTGCGCCCCGGCGCCCAGATTCAACTTCGCCTCTGCCTCGCTCATTGGGTTCAATTCCACCGCGCTGTACCCCACGCTACCGCGAGCGTGCCTCCCAGGCCGCGATCACCCGGTCGAAGATGCCGTCTACCTGCGGATTCACCTGTTGGCGCGCCGTCTCCGCCTTGAACCAGGCGAGCGAACGCCGGAGGCCCTCGCGGAACGAGGTGCGACAGGCGAAATCAGGCACCGCTCGTTTGATCTTGGCGCTGTCGAAAACCCCGGGGTGCGCCTTGTCCCCCAGCAGCTTGTCGCGCATGATGGGCTCGACCGCGCAGATAAAGTCGGTCGGGATATGCACCACCCGCGGCCGCTCGACCCCAAGCGCCAACCCAAGCTCGGCCACGATCTGGTTCCAGGTGAGCACTTCGTCCGCGGTTATCTGGTAACTCTCGCCGATGGCCGCCGACTGGCCCAGCAACCCCGCCAGGCCCACCGCGAAATCCGCGCTGGAGGTCAGCGTCCATAGCCCCTGCCCATCGTCGTGGATGAACACCGGCCGGCCTTGCTCAAGCCGCGCCGCCACCGTGTAGCCGACACTGCTCACCGGGTTGGGAATCCACGAGTCTGAGTAGGTGTGCGAAGGCCGCACGATCGTGACCGGAAACCCGTCCGCCCGGAAGCGCTCGCGCAAGAAGTCCTCGCAGGCCTGCTTCTTGCGCCCGTAGTCGCTGAATGCATTGCCCAGCGCGTCGCCCTCGGTCACGGGCAAGCGTACGGGTGGCTTGCGGTAGACCACGGTCGTGCTGATGAAGACGTACTGCCGCGTCCGCCCGCGGAAAAGCTCTGCGTCCAGACGCACGTCGGGCACATCGTAGCCGATGAAGTTCACCACCGCATCGAAGCACCGGCCGGCCAGGGCAGCCTGCATCGCCGCCGCATCCGCATGGTCCGCCCGAATCGCCTCGTAACCGGCCGGCACCGGCAGCCGCCCGCGGGTCAATAGCGCCACCCGGTGGCCCCGGCGGCGCAACAGCGCGGCACACTCGCCGGAAATGTTGCCCGTGCCGCCGATAAACAGGACGTCCATATCACCCTTCCTCCGGTGTCGCCTCAGCCTCGCCAGGCGCCCCGTCGACGAGACATGGGCAGGCCTGCCGGAAGTTACAGCGCCGGCAGGTGCGCTCGTTCCCGCACCCCGCAAAGCGCTCTTCGGAGGCGCGGTTGGCCTCGACGTCATCCAGGGCCTGCCGCATGGCGGCGGCGCTGGTCAGGATCGTGTCCTTGGCGTCGACCAGCATCTCCGCCCCCACCGGGTACTCACTGACCCGCGCTTTCTCCCGCAGGAATACGCCCTGCAAGCGCAACCGTTCCAGCGGCGCAAACCAGGTCTCGACGGCGTACAGCGCATAGCAGGCAAGCTGTGTCGTCAGGGACTCGCGCCTCTCGGCCCCGGTCTTCCAGTCGAGCAGGTGCAGGACGCCGGCGGGGTCGGTGTAGGCGAAGTCGATGGCGCACCAGACCTTGAGCCCATCGAGATCGAAGGTGTCGAGCGTGTCGACCGGCTTCCAGTTCAGGTAGGGCACCGCCTGGATCTCGCGCAGCACGGCGCTCTCCGCAAAGGCAGCCAGGCACGCATACACGCGCTCCCGCAAGGCCTCGGTATCCTCCGGCGGCAGCGAGCGGCCGTTGCCATAGTACAGCTCATGGAGGTTCGTCTTCTTCGGCCGCGTGAGCCATTCGCGGTTGACCGCCTCCACCCAGCCCGAACGCAGCCGCGTCCGCCCTCTCGCTTGCAGCTCGCCAGCCGTGATCGCCTGCCCGCTGCGAGCATAGCGCTGCAGGGCGTCCCCAATCGTCTCATGCACCAGGCCGCCGGCCCACATCGGCAGGGTCTTGATGTTCTTCAGGATGTACAACTGCCGCTGCCGCTCGGGCGCTGCCGTTTCCCAGCCTCCCCAGGAACCGTAGTAGTTGTAGTAGTAAGCCCGTTGGCAGGCGCCGAAGAGTTGCGCCCGGGAGACGGACCAACTGAACTCATTGACCAGCGTCGCCATGAGCCCTGCCTTCCTTGTCCTCCTGGCGGCGGCGGCGGAAAAATGCCCGCAGCAACGCCTGGCACTCGGCGCCCAGCACCCCCCCGGTGACCGAAACGCGATGCAGCATCCCGGGGTGGTCGGTGAGGTTCAGCGCCCCGCCCGCCGCCCCCATGCGGGGATCCGGCGCGCCATACACCAGTCGGCCCAACCGAGCATTGACCATGCCGCCAGCGCACATGGCGCAGGGCTCCTTGGTCACAATCAGCGTACACTCCGTCAAGCGCCAGTCGCCCACCGCCGCCGAGGCTTGGGTCAAGGCGATCATCTCGGCATGCGCCGTGGCGTCCTTGAGCATCTCGACTTGATTGCAGGCGCGAGCCACCACCCGCTTACCATGAATGACCACGGCGCCGACCGGCACCTCGCCACGCTCCTCCGCCTGGGCCGCCAGACGCAAGGCCAGACGCATGCCGCCCTCGTCGGTCAGGTCGGCTCGACACAGCACGCTCTCCTCGTCGTCCTTCACTTGGACAACTCCTCGAGGAAGCGCCGCGCCCGCTCGGGCTGTTCGTCGACCGCAATCCGGGCCACCCGGCGCAAAGCGCACAAGCGCGGATCGTCCAAGCCCCCGGCCCGCTCCAGGCGGTCAAACGCCGCAGCCACCTCCAGCAGGTGACTGCGCATGTCCGCCCAGTAGAGGTCAAGCAGCTCTATTGCCGTCTTGGGAGGAGTCAGAGCCATGATACCGCGCATCCTTCATCAGGTGCTGTGCCAGCGCCCAGCGACCGCCACTGCCGCCCGGGCGTCCACAGTATATTGCCGCAACCCCACGCTGCCCATGGAGACCCAGAGCCGGGCGCAGGTCAGTTCCGTGGGTGGCGACGACTCGGGGCCTAGGGTTTCAGGAAACGGCGAGACGGCGAAACGGCGACTTGAGGAGACGGAGAGGGAGACTGGCGGAGAGGAATACAGGGTTCAGCCCAGCCCCTGGCTGGTGCCGGACATAGCGGAATGAGACGTGCCGCCGCGGTTCCCCTTCCGATCCGGCCGGGACGCGCCGGATCGCCTGGAGGGCGGCCCTGCGTGGCCGCCGCGGCGCCGACGCAGC
>CAIZKT010000868.1:0-10066 GCA_903933565.1 uncultured Victivallales bacterium
CGGCCTTCGGCGCGGCGTTGGCTCCGCGCAAGCTGGAGACGATACCGCGGGGCAGAATCGTATCCTCGCCTTCCCACTGACCCGCTAGTCTATTCTCACGAGCTGCGCCGGTCTGCGTGCCGCTCCAGCCCAGCCGCGTTCGCAACGGGCCCCTCGCCCTGGCTGGCGTGGGCACTGCCGCCGGGGGTGCCGAGCCTGGGGAAACCGCATCCTGTCCATCCCGACCTGCCGGACCGGCGGCGCCATCGCCCCCATCACCACCCGCCCCGCCGGCGCCGCCAGCGCCTGGCTGGCGCCTCGCCGCGGCCTGCGCCAGTTGGGCCAGGACCTCGCTCGGGCGCAGCGCCTTGGCAATCCGATCAATCCATTCCGGGGTCTCCCGCACCTCTGCGGCCAGACCCGTGGCAGGGACGCTGCGAAACTGTTCTTTGAGCTGCCCCTCCTGTCGCGGGGTAACCTCTCTGCCTTGCGCCTGCCGCAGCGCCCCCCGGATGGCTTCCTGCGGGTTGTTCCCCATGGCCAGGCCACGGGCCTCGCGCAAGACCTCGCGAGCTTCGGACGGCGCCATGCGGCCACGCTCCGCCAAGGCCTTGGAGAGCCATGGCGCCATCTGGGCAAAGAGCTGTTCGCCGGTCTTCTCGTTGGCGAGAGTCTGCGGTCTGGCGACGCCGTAGCGATCTCGCGGCGCAGGCGGGGTCAGCAGCCTAATCCAGCCCTCGCGGGTCTGGTTGATGTAGTTCTGGGCTGCCACCTCGCCGCTGGCCTCGCCGTAGCGGGCTTTGGCCTCGTCGAGGCCTTCTCCGAAGGTCGAGCGCACGGCCCCGCCAGCCTCAGCGTGCAACGGCTTTCCGTTCGCATCGAGTTTACGGCCCTGTGCATCCACGCCTGGCTGGCCCAACACGCCCTGCTGGTACTTGCCGAAGAGGTACTGATCCAGCTTCTCGCCAAAGCCCTTGCCCAGGTTCGCGCCCAGCTCCCGCATCTGCGTGACCATGCCCCCCAGCGTGGTGTGGAGCCGGGTCTGTTCTTCGGCGGAGGGGCTCAGCCGAATGGCGCCAGTCTGTCTCTCATAGCCTCTCGACGTGCGCCATTGCCAGTCTATCCGTGCGAGCAAGGCCGTGGTGTCGATCCCGGCACTACGCAGTCCGGCGCCGCCAGCGCCTGCGGTGTAGTTCGCCAGTTCATTGCCAACCATGCTGCGCTTACTCAGCGAACTGTTGAGATCGTGTATCCAAGCTGCCAGCGCTTTCCGGCGTTCGGGTTCACGAAGCACGTCGCCCTTCACTGCGTTTTCCGCCTCGTCGTGTACGATCCCTTTGTAGGCAGTTATCTGGCTTTTCGCCTCGTCAGGACTTATGGCCGCTAAGATATTGTCACGGGCCTCCTTAGACATCCCACTCCAGGCTTCCTTAAGCATCGCGATGAAGACCCGTCCAGCGCCCACAAAGACATCGCCGAACAGCGAGAACGCCGGCCCCAGGTTGGTAACGAAGTTGCCCAGTAACGTCCCCAGGTCACCCAGCAGCGCCTCCCCCAGGCCCACGGCGAAGCCGGGCACCTTCTTGGCCGTATCGGTGACGATCCCCAGCAGCCGCCCGCGCTCCTGCTGGTCAAATAGGTCCCCCACCAGCGTGCGCAGCATCTTGGCCGCGATCACCGCCTTCTCCAGGCCGGGGATGGTGAAGCCCTTCAGCCGCGTGGCTATGTCATCGATGCCGCCAATCACCTCGCGCAACACCCGCTTGGCCGGCCCCAGCGCATTCTTACCCAGCGTGGCCCAGAGGTTATCCCACGAGCTGCCCAGCGTGCTCATCAGGCCGTCCCAGGTCTGAGATACCCGGTCCATCATGCCGCCAAAGCGCTTCTCAAATGACCGGATAGCGGCCTCGAAGGCCACCGTGCCCGGCGTCAGCATCGTGCCCTGCTTGTCGAACTTGACCCCCTCCTTGCGCAGGCTATCGCGTGTGATCCCAATCACCCCCATCTGCTCAGACTCGAACAGCCCCGCCTTCAACTTCGCCAGCGGCCCCACCGCGTCGTCGATGCGCTTGCCGAATGCGGACACCGCATTGCCTACCGCCTTCAGCGTGCGCTCAGAGTAGATGCCAAAGGTCTGCATCAGGCGGGCGCCCTGGTCCACCTCGCGGAAGTCAAACGGGGTCTGCGCCTCGAACTTCTGCAAGAACCCCATGCGCTGCTCCGCCTTCTTCGGGCTTCCGAGCAGTACCTCCCAAGAGACCAGCGACTTCTCGCGGAAGGCCGCTGGCCCCAGCGCCTTTACCGCGGCATACACCCCCGCCGCCACCGCCCCCAGCGCGGCGCCAATCCCCATCAGCGCGTACTTGGCGACCCCGAAGACCGCCGAGAACGCCGTGCCGATGCCCTTGACCACGCCCACCAGGCCACTGACCAGGCCGCTCACCAGCTTGATCGGCAGCGCCAGCGCGCCAAAGACCAGTTTGCCGGCCGTCCCCAGGGCGGGAAAGGCCATGGTCACCGTTGAGAGCGCACTTCCCAGCCCCGAGACACCCGTACGCACCGCGGCCAGGCCCCCTGCGGCGCCCCCCGCCGCCAGCCCCTTCAGCCCGCCCGCGCCGCTGAGCCGGTGCAGCTGCGTCTCCAGGGCGTGCAAGGCCGACGTGGCTTCGGTCGTCGAAGCCCCGATAATGACGCTAAGGCGAAAAGGTGCGGCTGCCATGGTCGCGTCGGTCTCCTGTATGCTCGTACAAGATACCGGCGCGCGTCAACCGGGGCTGCGCACGGCAGGTACCGGACGGCTGGTATGTCGACCGGGGTTGAATGGGGGAAAAAGCGACAGGGGCAGGAGCCAGCGGGAGGCAATCACAAGCGCCCGCGTTAGCGCTCGGGGTCCGTCTCGAAGGTGATGCGCCAGGGCGCTTCCTCGCCACGGTGGAGTCGGCGCAGGATGGCGATCAGTTCATCAATCGTGGTGCGGTCCAGCGGCGCCTCGCAGGAGAAGCACGCTTCCGGCGTCGTGTGCCGTCCGACGGGGACGGAGAACGAGGCGCCGCACTTGCCGCAGGCGAGGGTGAGGGCCTTCACCTCGCGCAGGTCGGTCACCTGGATGGTCTTGGTCATGGGGCTTGGCGGACGGCGGCGCGGCTACCAGTTCCAGGCGGCCTCAGGCAGGGAGAACTCGCGGGACACGACTTCCTTGGTCACCTGCACCCCATCACGGATGCAGCGCTCGACAAAGTCGCAGAAGGCGTGGGTGGTGGCCATGCAGGGGTTGGGATGCTGCGTCGGGAACCGGCCGAAATTAGCATTATGCCGAGCGGCCAGAACGTCAAGCCTCGGCCCCGCTTCCGCCTCTTCCGCTGCGTCTGCTTCGTGTAGTTCGGTCATGTCCCTATCCTCTGGCGAACCAGCTTCCACGTCTTGGGGAATGCCTTGGCAAACTCTTTCCAACCCATCACTTGTGCCTGATAGACGTTCGCGACCACCTCACCTCGCGCAAGTCGGTCACCTGGACAGTCTTGGTCATGGGTCAGACGGGTCTTGCAGACGGTGGGCAGGGTCAGACGGGCGCGGGCGAGGCGGAGATTGCGGAGTCTGCTGACTTCGGGCCGTACTTGGCAAGCAGATCGGGGCAGGGGTCGTTGTCCATGAAGATGCGGCGCATGTACTCCTGCATCTCCCAGTAGTCCTGCACCAGGGCAAGAGCGTCGGACACTTCGTCCGTCAACACTCCGGGAAGCTCCCATCTGCTGCTCATTATGGGTTTCTCCGCAGGGTGTAGCTAACGCCGTTCTGCATGCACACTTCAGCCATCAGTCCGTGTGCCTTACGATAGTCTCCGTCCTTCGCCGCCGCAAGCATCTGCGGGCCGATTCGGGTCAAGGCTCGCTTCAGGTTGCCTAGTTTGGTGGTGGCGAATTTAGCCCCGCTTTCGGGCGTAATTGAATAGATGCCTTCTGACGTGACGGCCCGCAACTCGGCTATCTGGAAGTGCGCGAACACATACACGTCGTCCGGGCTGAATGTCCCCCCATCCGGGTGCCAGTGCGTCACCACCCGCTCGCGCAAGTCACGTTTGGCGCCCATGGCGATGCTGCCGGCGTCACCCTCGATGACGCCACTCTCCTGCTTTCCGTCGCGAGCGAAGACCATGCCGCGCTCTGTTGCCGCTCCGGCAAAGCCCTTCTCCACCGCCGCCATGGCCGCCCGTCCCTGCGCGTCAAACCCCTCCAGGCTGCGGTCCTCTCCGATCGTCAGGTCCTCGGTCGGGAAGCGCGGTTGGCTTCCCAAACTCCGCCGCAGCGCCTGCAGAATCCCCGGCGGGGTCCTGGCCTTGACGGGCGGGGGCACGTCCAGGGGGGCGCCGGGGTCGAAGTCCACCGTCGGCCGTGGCACCGTCTGGTCGTTGGGCTGCACGGTCAGGCCGGCCGCTTCCTCGGCGGTCAGCTCCTCGCGCCAGCAGTGGCAGTTGAACTCGCTTCCCGGGGGGCTGGTGCGCCAGATGGGATGCTCGAAGGCGTAGACCTTCCCGTCGCGCGCGGCGTGTTCGGGGCGGTGCTCCTCGGCGTGTCCGAGGTGCCAGCGGCCGTAGGGGAAGAGGGCCGCATTCTCGGCCCACTGCCGGTAGTGCCCGGCCTCCTGTGCGATCTTCGCATTCTGGTAGAGGATCAGTTGCAGGCGCCGCACGCTCGCGAGCTCCACCACCGACTGCGCAGCCTCCCCCTGTGGCATGAACCCGAGCTGCCGCAGCGCCGCCGCCCCGTCGCCATTCAGAAAGACCCGCAGCAGCTCCCGCGCCTGCCGGTCGGTCATATCCCCGTTGACCACCTGCTGACAGCGCTGGTGCAACTCAGAGAGGATGTCCGCCGAGGCCACCCGAGCGCTGAAGAACGCCTTGCGCCGCGTCTCCGCGTCCCAGGCCGTCAGGTACTCCGAGGCCTTCAGGTACGTCGGGCGATCCTGCCGCGCTGCCAGGTACTCTTCAGCCTGCTTGAAGTGGACGATGCGCCTGAGCATGGCCTGTCACGATCCCCCCAGTATGCGTCGGCAGCGGTTGAACTCGTCCACCACGGCCTTGGCCGGCTCGATGCCCAGCGTCCGGCCCGTCTCACGGTCCACCACCCGCTGTACCAACAGCAGATCCTCGGGCGGCGTCTCCGGGTCCAGTCCCAGGCTGATAGCCATGGCCCGCCAGTAACGTGTCTCGGCCACCACGTAACACAGCTCCGCCGGACTCAGGCTGCCGCCGGAGCCTTCGTAAAATCCAGCCTGCCGGAACCCACCAGGCAGGCGCCCTTGAGCTCCTGCATTCGTTCGGTGCCGACCTGCGAGGCATAGCGCTCCGCCTCATCGGGCGAATAGCCGGCGCCGACAAACCCGGCTACTACGAAGTCGTGTACCGCTCCCCCCAGTGCCTGCGTGGCCAGTTCAGACTCTTCCGCCGCCTTGCCGTACACCGCCGCCGCACTCTCTACCGCCTCCGGCGTCTCCGCCGCAAACAGTGCCCGGTGCGCCAACACCGCCAGACGCCCGGCCCGATCCTCGGCGGCCCCGGCGGCAACCACCAACTTCAGCAATCCCCCTAGAGCGGGGCAGCGCCGCAGAGTGGCGAACCCCGCCGTCTCAAAGTTCCCCGTCGGCTCCCCCGTCTCCGGGTCGAACGTCGCCACCTTGATCGGAATGCCTCGGAACGACATACCCTCTTCCTCCATCCATTCGAGATTGAAGCCTCACCTTACGTAAGAGACGGCGTGCCCACCACGGCGACCTTGGTCGTCTTCGTGTTGTCCTGATACTGCGCCGTCACCACTCCGGTGAACGTCTTTACCGTCGTCGTGCCGCGCTTGAACGTACACACCACCCCCAGCCCCACGGCAGTCTCCACCACCGTCTGGTTGCCGTAGATCTCACAGTCCGCCTTCGGGGTAATCGTCCGGCGGAAGTTATGAATGCGTCCGTCCGCCGTGGTCACCTTGCCATCATCGCCGGCCATGGCGACGCGCCCTGAACCAGTGACGAAAGAGGTTGCGGCAAGGGTGTTGGTCCCCAGCGCACAGTTGTCGAATCGCAGAAGACTTGCCATGGTCAGAAACTCCTTTGCTCAGAGATTGCCCGTTACTTACACCACCACCGCCGTCGTGCCCTTCCAGGCGACCGTTACGACTTCCACCCCGTCCTCGCCCTCGCCATAGTTCACGTCCACCAGCGCGGCTGCCGACACCTGACCGGCAACGATATCGTCCCCCGCCACCGCGTAGTCCCCATCCCCCGCCGGGCTGGCGAGCGCCAGAATCTCGGCCTCATTCGCTGCCGTCACGATCACCTGACACTGCCCGTCACGAGCCAGACCCGCCTGCACCGGGTCCGTTACCCGTCCGCCGCGCTGGTCATGGTTGCCGCCGTACTGCAGCGTACCAGGGACGGGAATCACCGTAACCGCGGTGGTACTCGTGCCCTTCGTAAACGTCACACTCATCGCGTCACCTCATCGGTTGGTTGTTCGTACCCGCACGTAACCGTCTGACTACAACACTCCCGCCCGCGTCAACCGCGGCGCCCATTCGTCCAATAGTCCAGAAAGCTCTGCCGCTGCACCTTCGCATCCGCACCCGGCCAGCGAATCTCTTCCTCCGCGTGGCCGATAATGACCCGCGGCGCCAACCAGACGAGGCCCCCATGCGCCCGGAACTTGTCCCAGAAGTAGATGTCATCATCCGTCTTCCCCTCCGCCCAGCGCCCGGCCTGATTCGGCACTGGCAGAAACCACGGGTGTGGCATCCGCGCCACCGCGCTGGCCCGCAAGAGCGACATGCCGAAGTGCCCCGTCTCCAGGGCGAACGTCTCGCAGTCCAGGTCCGTATCCGTCACCTCCGGCCAGGAGCCGTCCGGGAGCCGCTTGGGCGTCCACAGCGGCACATCCGCCGAACGGTGCCACTGGTGTGGGCAGAGCGCGTCCACCTCGGGCCGCGAGCGCGCGATCCGCAGCAACTCATGCAGATCCTCGGGGGCGAAGATGCTGTCGTAGTCCAGACACAACAACCACACCGCCCCGTGCCCCTCGATCGCCCGCTCCATCGCCAGCTCCAGCGCCTGGCCCCAGAATACCCCGTGCCCCCGCACCACCGGAATCCCCAGCGCCGGAAGCGCCCCCAGGATACAGTGAAACGTGTTCATGAACCCCAGCCGCGGCACCGACCAAACCCCCACCACCCGCCCGTCATCGTCTTCCGTCATGGCGTGCTCCACTTCCTCACCACAAACGAAATCCCCTCCTGCGTCACCTCCAACCGGCGCGACGGCGCCCCGGCCCACTCATCCACCGCCTGGCGCACCCCCGGCCACTTGGCGTTCACATAGTCGTGCCCCCCAATCAGCCCGCCCGGAGCCACCGTCGGCCACCAGGCATCCAGCATTGCCAGCGTGCCAGCGTAAGTGTGGTCCGCGTCGATCCACACCGCGAACACAGAGCCGTCCTTGAACTCGTCTGCCAACTTCACCCCATCCATCGCCAGCAACTCCACCCGCGCGCCGGTGGCCTTGAGGTTCCGCTGGCAAGTCTCGTAGCACGAGCCCGACGGTGGAAACGGCGTCTGCCCTGGGCCGGTGCCCCAAATGTCCGAGCTTGGATGCTGCTTCGGGAACAGGTCACAGGCTACCACCTCCAGCGCCTTGTTGGCGTTGTGCGCCTGTACGGCCAGAAAGCAGGTGGATTTGCCAAAGAAGCAGCCCAGCTCGACGAGGGT
Organism: uncultured Victivallales bacterium; assembly: GCA_903933565.1. Taxonomy (GTDB): domain Bacteria; phylum Verrucomicrobiota; class Lentisphaeria; order Oligosphaerales; family JAFGRS01; genus CAILUI01. The sequence goes on from CAIZKT010000868.1 coordinate 7,722, forward strand.
TGAGCCTTTGGGCGCCTCAGCCACGATCTTGCGATACGGCCCCTGGAAGTCGAACCAGCCGAAGATGTCCTTGTAGCTGTGCTTCAGCAGCCCCACCTTTGCCGCCGCCACCTTCAACCCCAGATTGCCGATCTCCGCTTTGCAGGTAAACAACTTCGCCAGCCGACAGTCGGGGTTGCGCCAGCGCAGCAACCCATCGTGGCCCAGTTCGATCATCTCCTTCACCGGCGTCTCCAGCCAGTCAATCACCACCCTAGAGTCCCAGTAAGCCCGCTCCTTGAACGGCCCATGGTGCTCGTGGATCACGTCCACATTCGCGAACGCCAGCCGGGCCTGCGGCAACCCACGGCGGCGTACATCCTGCCACCACGCCATCACCGAGCCATCCCAGTCGGGATAGTACCCCGGCGACAGCTCGTGAAGGATCATCACATCCCCCGAGCCAGAGACCCCCCACGGGTTGAGCCCGCCAATCCTCGTCCAGTAGTCCCGCCGCATCGCCCAGCCCAGGCCAGGCTGCCGGTAAATCTTCGGGTCCAGGGGGATGGCCGGGGCAGAGCCCACCGACCAGTAGTTCCGGTCGGGTTCCCCCGTGTCCATCATCCTGCGGTAACACTGCACCAGCACACCCTCGCCGGGGTGCTGTGCGAACGGAACCATGACCTCCGCGAACCAGTGCGGGTCAGCCGAATGCACATCCATGTCCAGGAATAGCAGTACCTCAGTCGCATCCGGCGCGATCTTGGCGCCGAGGTTCATCGCGGCTTCCTTCTGAAACAGCCCGCGCATCGCCCACGGGTCATAAGGCAGCACCACATGCGTCGAGCGCCCCACCGGCAGCGCGTCGGCGTAGTGACTCGCCTCCCCCGGCTCCAGCAACTCCACCAACACGAGGTGCGGCAGCAGCGTCTGCCCGCCCCATGTCGCCATCGCCTTGCGGTTGGCGGCGATCCGCACGGGGTCCTTGCCGTAAGCCGCGCAGACGATGCAGAGTTGCGGGCAAGGCAGCGATGTTACCCCCGCCGGGATGTCCGTAGCCGTAGCCGGTTGCCCGCGAATCGCGCCGGGCGGGCTCGCCATCGTGATTGCCGTCGGCGGCGCTGGCACAACCGGCGGCGCGCGCACCACGGGCGGGCGGCACAGTTCCACCGTGAATGCATTCGTGCGACACGAGCCCTCCCGCTCCTGCGCATTCCGCACCGCCCTCATAATCTCCGACGAAACCAGCCGGTCCGCCTGCGCCGACCCTACTGGCGCCAGCGGGCGCACCAGATACTTAGCCTCCGGCGGCACCACCAGGCCCCAGGTACACCCCTGGCCACAGAGCCCCAACTGCGCCGCCACCACCGCCGCCGTCTCGTCACTCGTGAGGATATGGATAGGCTTCATACTGGCGTCACCGTCATTGCTAGGGTGATAGTGCCGTTAGACGCACTCTCGTGGTATCCAGAAGCCGGAGGTGTCATCGAGGTCGTGGGGTGGATTTCGGCAACCGCATGTTGTCCCACAGTATCGGAGAGAATCCACATGCCACCTTGGCCCAGGTTATAGCCCAGGTAATGTCCATTCGGTCCCGCCCACCTGTCCCTGCCCATATCAGGATCGTACGCAGAGAAGACATAGAGACCGTCAGCAGTGGCGTCACCGGAATCAGCAACCAGATACCCTGTAACCAGCCCCTCCGCCCCCATAGGGAACACCGGCGCCACCGCCAGCACCGCCCTTACCGGCCTCATCGTCTGATGCGCGCTGCTCATCGCCACCTCTTCAGCTCAGCGTCGCCCGCTGCCACTGCCCCTTACCGGCCCAGTTGTCCGAGGCGAAGTTCGCCCGCAGCCGAATCTTCCCGCTCGCCGCATCGTAATCCGTGTACAGCGCCTCCTGGCCATCCTCCCAGGTCACATCAGCCGCCGACCCCGCTGCGGCCGTGTGCTGCACCGTGAGCGCCACCGTGCGCGTCACCACCGGCTCGTTGTAGTCATCCATCGTGGTCACACAGCGCAGCCCCACCAGCGCCTCGAAGGCGATCATGTTGCCCGCCTTGGCGATGGTCCCGTGTACCTTCCACGAGGCATCCACACTCGGGGCCGTCCACTCAATCAGCGACTCCGTGCCCGTGTCCATGTCCTCATTCGCCCACGGCTGCCACTCCGTAAACGAGGGCTCCCCCAGCGCCAGCGCCGCCACCCAGGCGTCGTATTCAGCCTCGGCCGCCGTGACCTGTTCCGAGGTCGGCTCGTCTTCAATACTGCACCCAGACCACTCCAGAATCGAGTCACCAGAGACCGCTATCGTGCAGCCCGGCAGCCCGTACTTCCATACCAGCGCAGCGCCATTCACTGGGC
>CAIZKT010000869.1:0-5169 GCA_903933565.1 uncultured Victivallales bacterium
GGAGCGGCCGCGGCTCGCGGCCAGCGCCTGAGGCCAGGCGCCTCTCCAGAAGAGTGGAGCGGCCGCGGCTCGCGGCCAGCGCCTGAGGCCAGGCGCCTCTCCAGGGGAGTGGAGCGGCCGCGGCTCGCGGCCTGCGCGTGAGGACACGCGCCACCACAGCGGGAAGGGTGGAGACGCGGCAGGCCTCGGCGTAAGCGGGGTGGACGGTGGACGGTGGCGGCCTACGGGGAGACGGAACTGGCTCACCCCTCGCCGCAGCCCCCCACGACCTCCCTGGCCAGGACCTGGTGGGCGCTGGCCACGGCCAGGAAGCGGCCGGCGTAGATGGCCTGCTGGATGGCCGGCGGGAGGCAGGCGGAGTACTTCAGGTTGCGTAGAGCGGCCTCGGCCAGGTCGGTGGGGGGGGCGGAAGAGCTGGGGGTCAGCCGCCGCGGCCCGCAGCCGCGTCAGGGCATCGGGCGGGAGGGCGGCGTCAAGGCGGACGAAGAGGTTATCCCCATGCGCCGGCAGACCCAGCAGGTTCGTGATCGCGCTGGCGAGGGTCAGGTTGGCCAACTGGCCGGCGAAGGTCCACCAGCGCGTCTCCTGGTCGGCCTGGACGAGGAACGTCGACTCCGGGCGCACCCAGGAGTACTCCCCGTAGAGCACGTCCATCTGCTCCCGGGCGCGGCGCGACCAGAGCGGGCTCGGCTGCCGTGCCGCCAGGACCTGCTGGACGGCCTGGCATAGTTCATAGGACAACAGCGGTCCGGCGCCCAACCAGCGCGACCGGCCCGGCGCCTCGGCGGTGACCACCTGGGCCACCTTGCGGAGCCAATCGAGCTGAACCACCTTCCAGCTTCTGCCCCCGAGCAGCAACACGCAGGGCTCTTCGGGCTTGGCCCGGAAGAAGGAGCTTTCATGGACGGAGCCCGCCGTAGTCGCCGCCGATTCAGCCGCAAGCTGAGTGCGTACTGGCAAGCCTTCGAATCCGAGAAATGGAACCAGGGCGAGTTTGCCGCGCACGTACTACCGCTGGTCGCGTTCACGAACCAGACACAGGCGAAAGGATTCCGAGATCGTGTGATGCAGAAGGTGGGGTGCAGTCCACAGGCTCGAACCGCGTGAAACGCGGCGGCAGTCGGGTTCCGCGTGTCCCTCGCGCCCCCAGCTCAAAGAAGTGGACGGATGTCCTTCATTACACCGGTTCAAGGCGGGGCGCGCGGCAGATGGGGCGGGGGTGGATGGCCATAGGCGTTAAGGTAAGGCCAGAACGCTCAACGCTGAAGTAATTCCAGTCGAGTTAGGCACTTGCAGAACATTGTCGGTTCCATGGAGCCCGCGATGCCAAGCCCGTTTCGGGCGGGTTCGCGGTACCCGCCGTCTGTGAGACCCCAGATACGGCGGAAGCCCCGGCAGGGCCGGTGCGGACCGCCGACTCCAGGGGAATGGAGATGCGGTGGGCTCCACCGCCGCGCCTGAGGCCAGGCGCCTCTCCAGGGGAGTGGAGCGGCCGCGGCTCGCGGCCTCAGGAGCAGGACGATGGCGGTTGCCCGTAGCGCTGCCGACCGGTCACTTGATCACGGCTTGCTCGGAGAGGGTGCGGCTGGTCTTGACCTCGACAGTGGTGCGCCGGGTGGCACATCCGGCCAGGGCGATTGCGGCCAGTAGAATTGCGGCCAGGTGGATCCACGTCTGGGTGTGCTGTTTCATGGTTGATTCCTGTCGTTGCGGGGTTTCTACCAGGTTCTGGCGAGCAGCCAGAGGGCTGCCAGAGCGGCGCTGATGGCAAGCCCGGCGAGGAGGGCGAGGGCGAGGGTCTCGGCGGCGCGCCGGGGGCGCCGCCGCTCGGCGAGGGCATCGGCCAGGGCCTGGGCTGTGGGTCGCCGGCCCGGCCGTAGGTCCATGGCGGCGCGGAGGGCGCGCGCCGCGCGGTCCGACGTGTCCGGCGGCAAGACGCCCTGTGCGGCGCCGGCCGAGTGCAGCACCACCAGGGCCTCAGTCGGCAGCAGGAAGGCGACATCGTGCGGCGCCACGCCGGTCAGACATTCCCAGGCGATAACCGCCAGGGCATAGACATCGTCCTCGGGGTGGGCGGGTTGGGCGGCAGCGCCCGGCGCAAGCTGGCGCGGGCTGCGGTAGGCGGTGGCATCAGCGATGAAGCCGTCTGCTGAACCTGCCGGGGCCTCGATCCGCACGGTCCCATCGGCTTCCACCGTGATCGCGTCTGGCGCGAGGCTGCCGTGGGGACCGTGCGCCCGCTGCCATTCGGCGAGGGCTTGGGCGCTGCGCGCCAGTACCCGGCGCAGTTCGGCGCTCTCGGGGACGCGTTGGCGGAGGGCGTCTTGTAGGGTCGTACGCATGGGTGTCCTGTCCTGCTGCAAGCCTCAGGCTCTGGTGCGGTGCAGGTACACGAGGAATCCTGCCCCGCTGGCCAGGGCCACCAGGACCAGCGCGCCGATGGCCGCCCAAGGTGGGGCTCGGCCGCGCTCCGGCGTTGTCGTGGCGGCGCGTGGCGGCGCTATCGCCGCGCGCTCCGAGTCGCGGCCGGCCGGGGCGGCGTCAGTCCCGGCCGGGGTTCCATGGCCGTTCCCTGTGCCGGGCACCAGCAGGATGTAGTGGGACGAGGCGACGTCGGCCGCGTGGCTGCCGCCCAGCAGTCCGACCATGATATCGGCCACCTGCGCCGCGTCCAGTCGCGACTCGAACTCGATGACGGAGAGGTGTCGGGCATCGAAGCCCCGGGCCCAGACCTCGCCGATACCGGTGGTCTCGCCCAGGCCGGTCCGCAGCCGGTCAAAGGCGGCCTTCGAGACCTGCTGGATCTCGGCGCGCACCAGCGTGCCGAGATCCAGTTCCACCAGCCAGCGCGTCACGACGGCACGCAGCAGGTCGTCGGAGGGGGTTGGCGCGCCGTCGCTTCCCGGCAAGCAGAGCATCGCCTTCAAGGTGTCCTGCAGGGCGGCGGCGGGCGTGGGTGCCGAGCTGGTCAGGGTGGTTGATGGCAGGGTGCGCTGGGCAACCACCTTGCCGGTGTCGGCCCAACGGGCGCTGAGGTTCACGGACATGGCGACCGAGCGCAGCATGACGCCGTAGATCGCGTGCGGTTTGCCGACGTCGGCGCTGACCTCGGCGCGCAGGATGAAGTCCGCCTCGGTGGTCACGCCGGCCTGGCGCAGGGCGGCGTCCTGGGCGTCGCCGAGAAGTGCGGCGCGGGTGCCACGCCGGGCGGCGTTGGTGGCGCTGCGGCCGACGTCGGTCACCTGCATGCCGAGGTCCACCGCCGCCTGAGTCAGTACCGCGGCCGCGGCGGGCTGGTCGACCGGCATGCCGTCAAGTCGCTCGTCGGCCTCGATCAGCACCCGCGGGGAGCCCTTCAGCCGGATCAGCATCTGCATTCCCAGGCGGTCGGCCACCGCCGGAGCGGCCTTGACCACATCGGCCTCCACCTCGACGGCGTACCGGCCCGCTGCATCCAGGCCCTGCTTGAGCACACGGTAACTGCGCACATGCCCGAACGAGCAGGCCAGGATGCGGTCGAACTCCAGGGCGCTGTCGCGGCTCTTGGTGGAGCTGGCCAGATCGACCCCGCCGCCCTGGTTCACGGCCTCGCGCAGGGCCTCGGCCAGGGCCTGTTCGCGGGCCGTCGGGCCAGCGGCCGCCTTGCCGGTGGCGGTCACCAGCGCGCCGTGGGTGACGGCGGCAAGCGCCAGCAGGAGTGCTACGAGGGTTTTCAGGCTTGTTTGCATGAGTGTTCTCCCCACATCGTATCCGCACATCCGTCGCCTCTCCAGGCCGTAGCCGCCAGCCCTCGCCTCTCCCCTGGAGGTCGAACCTCCACGGGTGCCCACGCGCTGGTGAGGCGGTCCCCTGCCTTTCCGGCCTCTGGCCGGCGGCTCAGCGGGGCATCCGCCCCTGTGGAGCTTCGCCCTCCAGGCATCCTGGTCAGGGCCTCAGCACCGGGCCGGCATCCGTGCGCCGGGTCTCGACGGTTTTCAGGCGCAGGACGTCGCCGGTTTCGGCGGCTTCGATGGCCTGGTCGACCGTGCCCACGGTCGCGAGGGCGCTCGACTCGGTGCCTCTACCGGTGACGGTAAAGACCTCATCCTCGACCTTGGTCTCGGTCTTCTGGGTGATTTCGGTGGTCGTCCTGAACAGCGACTTGCGCCGTTCGATCAGGGTTTCGACAGTCTCGATGATGGTGCGGAGGGTGAGCTGCATATCGACCTCGCAGGTGCCGTCGGCGCGGTCGCGTATGGCGATCGGTTCCAGGCCGCGCATCCAGGTATCGACACAGGCACGGATCTGATCATTCTGCAGGCAGAACTCGCGCACGGTGGTCTCCCCGCGTATATGCACGCCCATGATCCGTTCGCCCATCAGGCGCTGAGCATCGACCTGGGCGGCGCGCCGGGCGCAGACCATCTTCTGGGCCTTGCTGCCGGCCACGACGCCATAGCCGCGCGCTTCGATCACGGTGTCCTGGTTCAGCAGTTCGCGGCGGTAGGAGAACTGGTCCTTGGTCAGGGTGCTCTCGATGGTCTCGATCACGCGGCGCAGGGTGACGGCCAGGCAGACCTCGACGACGCCGTCCTCGGTGTATTCGGCCTCGGCGGTCCGCTTGGCGCCCTTGACCAGGGCGCGGACCTTGCTGCGCAGTTCGTCGGAACTGCAGGCAGCGTCCCAGACCAGCGTGCCGCCCTCGAGGCGGAAGCCGTAGATGCGTTCGGCCAGAGCCCGGTAGGCGTCCACCTGGGCCGCGCGCTCAGCCTTCAGTTGCTCCTGCTGCGAGATCCCGCTCCAGATCGCCGGGAGGACGGGCGCGGCGACCTTCACCGGTTTGGCTGGCGCGGCGCTGCAGTACAGGCCTGAGAGGGCCACCGCGGCGGCGAACACCATCGATCGTGTCATCCTTGCTTTGCTGCTCATCGGTCCGGTCTCCTCTTTCTTGTCTTTGTGGCGCTGGGTGCCGTTCTGTCGTCACTCGCGGTGCCCGTGGCGACCGCTGTGGTCACTCTATATATCGTACGGTTCCACCCGATCTCACGCCGAGCGGCGCGATTTTCTGACGAAACCGTCATTTCGGCTGTGGTGTGCCTGGCCTCAGGCGCTGGCCGCGAGCCGCGGCCGCTCCATTCCCCTGGAGAGGCGCCTGGCCTCAGGCGCTGGCCGCGAGCCGCGGCCGCTCCA
>CAIZKT010000870.1:0-12512 GCA_903933565.1 uncultured Victivallales bacterium
AGGGCCGCCCGATGAGCGTGCAGTTCCGCATCGCCGACCAAGTCCTGCGCGTCGATGACCTCGTTGACGTCCTCCTCGCGCGTCGGCTGTTTCAGCGCCGCCGGGGCCTTGCGCTCTAGCAGCCGCAGCAGCACCGAGAGCGGCACCTTGAGGAAGACGTAGGTCGTCTGCTCGCGCACGACTTCATCTTCGGCGAAGTCCATGGCCACCACCGGCGCGATGCTGTAGAAGCGTTCGCCCGGCTTGCCGCGCAGCAGTCGGTGGAGTTCATCGACGTATGCGTAGTCCAGCGTCAACTTCTTGTTGTCGGGGTAGTTCCAGAGGTGGACTGAGTGCGTGTTCAGGTAGCCATCGAGCGTGAAGCCGTAACGCTGGTACACCTCTTCGCGCACCCCGAAGAGTTTGAGCACAAACGGCCGGTACTCGGCCCAGGGCATCTCGCGGATCGCCGCCATGTCGTAGACCCCGGCCCGGTACAGCGCAAATTCCTTGGCCAGGAGCTCTTGGTCCTTCTCCGGCCTCTCGCGCGGCGCCACGAACGAGATGCGGAACTCGACACCGTTCACCACCAGCCGCTTGGCGCCGGGGCCGTCCTCAGTGTCTTCGAGACTGTCCTGCGGAATCCGCAACTTCTCCTCTGGACAGGCGAGCGCGAGCGCGGAGTCCGCCTTCAACAGGCCGTGCTTGGTCACCAGCGCTGCCAGGTCGTGCAGCAGCTCCAGCGTGACCTCACACTCGCCCTTGCGGGCCTTCTCCGTGATCAGGAGCACGCCCGGCGCGCTCTTCAGGTGCGCTGACCAGTCCTCGATGCGCTCCGGCTCGGCGCGTTCGTCCTTCTTGCCGGCACCGACGGTTGTGGTCAGCGAGAAGAGCCGCTTCTGGATGGTGTAGATGGCGAGCTTGCCGCAGTCCATGGCAATCCAGCGCCGACCGAGCTTTTCCGCCACCGCCGCCGTGGTCCCGCTCCCGGCAAAGCAATCCAAGACGATGTCGCCGGGGTTGGAGGAAGCGCGGATGATGCGGGCGAGAAGGTCCTCCGGCTTCTGGGTCGGGTAGTCGGTGCGTTCACCTGCTGTGTTCCCAACGCGCCCGATGTCGTTCCAGATGGTGGTTAGGGGTTTGCCCTTCAGATCCTCCAAGTAGGCCTTCAATCCGTCTAGTCGGGGTGCCCCGTCCCTCCTCCTAAGGATGAGTCCCTTGTCCCAGAGCGCCTCCAGCCCTTCGCGATTCAGTCCCCAGGAGCGGTTAGGCGGAGGCGTCGCACCGCGCCACTCGAATTGCCGGGCCTTGTTCACGGTCGAGAACGTTAGGTCCCGTCCTGTGTACAACCGACCATCCTCGTCCCGTCGGAAACGCCCAAGTTGCGTCTCTCCATAGGGTTGGTACTGCTTGTTGAAAGTGAACGTCTCGGACTTGGTGTAGAAGAAGATGGTGTCTTGGGAACGGACGAACGTCTTGGTCGGCATGTTGTGGGCGTTGGTCCGTTCCCAGATGATCTCATTCTGGAAGTTCTCCTCCCCCAGGACCTCATCCAAGACGGCCTTCATGTAATGGCTCTTCTTGGTGTCCAGATGGACGTAGATGGAGCCGTCATCGGCGAGAAGTTCGTGCAGGAGGATGAGGCGTTTGCGGAGGAACTCAATGAACTGGGCGCCGAGAACCTTGTCGCGGTAGGCCTTCTCGCGGTCCTTCATGAAGTCCTGCCGCGTGGCGAAGGGCGGATCGATGTAGATGAGCTTGATCCTGCCCTTGGTGCCGTACCGGTCCGGCCCCTGCTGGTCGGCGAGCAGTCCGCGCAGCGCCAGCAGATTGTCGCCCCATACCAGCAGGTTGCGCCAGCCATCTGCGTGGGCCTGCTCAGTGCAGAACCGCCGAACGAGCTGCCACGGCGCCGCCGGGGTATTGGCCAGAACCTCCTCGCGCCGCGCCTTGCCCTCGTAGACCAGCTGGTACTCCTTGCCGATCTCGGCGGTACGGCCACTGGCCGGGAACAGCCGCTCGCGCCAAGGCTCCGGCAGCGGCTCCCCCGCCTGGATCCGGCGGAGCAGGTCAAGCTTCTCTGCTTCGCTAAGCCGCTGCATGGGCGTCTCCCCTTGCCGCGGCTCTGCCGATATAGGCGATGTCTTCGAGAAGGGCCAAGAACGGACTCCCCGTCTGCGGAGTCCGCGCGACCTGCTGGTCTGGGGAGAGAGGCGTAAGCGGGTGTGCTTGCGCCGGGGGATCGCCCCAAAAGAGAGGGCGCGAACTCCAAGCTCGCGCCTCCCCTGAAGGGCTACGACACCCCGAGACAGAAGCACGTGCGAGGAGCCGCGCCCAGGTGGGCGCGCCCCTCGCAGTGCTGTCTCTGTCTCTCGAAAGGTCGTAGTTTTCAGAGGAGACAACAACTGCGAATGAACGCAACAGATGAAGTTCGGCGGCAAGGCGCCGCCGGACGTTGTACACATCATTGTCGGATCAGATCAGGCATCACCTCCGGTTCTTGCTTTCAGTCGTGCGGAAGATAGTACGCCAGCCCAGCGGGCTCAAGCGCGTTATTGCCGGTCACCGGGAGCCCCCTCTTGCCTTGCCAGCCACGGCTCCCAGACGCGGCATAGTTGAGTGACGGTATCGGGGATGAGGCGAAGGGGTTCCTCGACCATGGCCCACGTCACTCCCACGCCATAGCCATGCACGAAACGATGCCGGAAGCGGAGGTAGTTCCCGAGTCGACCTTCCATGTCTGGAGGGAGTCTTCCCCCCAATTCCGGGTCGGAGAGGAAGGCGAGCAGCGTTTCGTAGTGGGAGGTGGGGCCATCTGGGACGGACTGGCCAAGACGCCGACACCGCCGCTTCCAGAGGTTCTCGACACCCATGAACACGTCGGCAATGTACTTGGCAGCCGCGGCGGCAAGCCACGGCTCCTGCTCCTGTCGTGCATGCTGCAGCAACTGCGCTGCCAGCTCGGCGGTCTGCCGCAAGGCGTCAAGATCGAAGCGGATCTCTTTCGCCAGCCTATCGTTGTTCATAGAGGGTTACTGCATCTTGTGCGATCAGGTCGAAGAACGCCGGCGATTCCTCGTGGCTGACCAAGTCCAACGGGACGCGCAACCGTCGGTAGCACTCCAGTCCCGCGGTTCCCAAGCGCTCCAGCGGAATGCCCTCCACGGCCAGGTCGAGATCGCGGGCGTGCTCCGGGTCAGAGGCGTAGCTGCCGAAGAGCAGTACCCGTCGCGCACCCAGTTCCCGCAGCGCCGACACCGCGGACTGAAGCTTGGCTGCCAAGGGTTCCATCGGAACTCACTCCTACTCTGCGGACTTCGCGCAGCGGAAGCCGAGGAAGGGGTAGGCGAGGGTGGGCTCGGGGCGGAAGCGGTAGGTGGTGGTGGCGATGTGGGGTTCGCCGTCCCAACTGCCGCCGCGGGCGACGCGGCGTTCGGCCAGGGCGGGGTCTTCGCGGCCATCGCTGGCGACGTAGGGGTAGGGCCGGAAGGCGGAGCTGGTCCATTCCCAGGCGTTGCCGACCATATCGAGGCAACCGCAGGGCGAGGCGCCCTCGGGCTTGCTGCCCACGGGGCCGAGTTTGTCCTGACCAAAACGCAGTTTGTCATAGTCCAGGGTGTTGCTCCAGGGGAACTTACGGGCGTCAGTGCCGCGTGCCGCTTTCTCCCACTCCGCTTCGCTGGGCAGGCGCTTACCGGCCCAGGCGGCGTAGGCGGCGGCGCCGTACCAGGTCACCCCGGTCATGGGGAAGGCCTCCCGGCCCGGCGTGGGGCGCCAGGCGCCATCCGCCTTGGCGATGGAGAGCAGGCGTGCCGGTCCCAGGCAGGCGCGTCCCTGGGCATCCTGCTCTTTGCCCGTGGCATTGAGGAATTGGCAGTACTGGGCCGTGGTGACCTCATTGCGGTCGAGGCGGAAGGCTGGCAGGTCGAGGGTCTGCACCGGCCTCTCGGCGGCGTCTTCGTCGACCGCCTTGCCGGCGCTGCCCAGGGTGAAGGGCCCGGCCGCCACCAGCGCCATGCCATCGTCCGTCGCGTTCTGGGCCATGGTTGTGCATGCTCCCAGGGTGTTGAGCACCACGATGGCGACCGCCGTGGCCAGGGTTGGCCAGGGGCCGCTGGAGTTCGTCGGCCATGCCGACAGCGTCCATCGTCCAGCGCTCCGGCTTCTCGGGGGTGTCTGCAGTCGTACTGGCATGATCTGTCTCCGCTTGGGGCTTCGCCTGGCCCGAATCGGCCTACCTCGGACCCGTACAACAAGTATAGACGTGACGGTCGCGTTCTGCGAGCGCTACAACGATCGGCGGTCGCGGACCCAGGATCAGATGGTGCAGGCGGCGCGTTCCGGGGTGCAGAAGATCGCTGAGGGCTCAAGGGCCTCCTGCACATCCAAGAAAACCCGACCTGTGCAATAAGGATGGGCCGAGGTATTCAGCCCCAAAGTAGCGCTTTGGGCGCCCAGGGCAACGCCCTGGGTACCAGTTCACCCCACAGATTGAGCCCTGAAGGGGCGGCCTATGCGACCTCAGCGCGAACCTAGGGTAGATAGCTCGCCCCTACAGGGCTCAAGCCCATAACTATCCTAATTCCCAGGGCGTTGCCCTGGGCTGGTATGGCCGCGCGCCTTCAGCGCTCCAGGCGGACTTCCGTATTGCACAGGTCAAGAAAACCGAGATGAAACTGACCCGTGTGGTCCGGGCCAGCCTGGAGGAACTGAGGCTCGACTATTTGGTCCAGTCCCCGCCCCCGTTCCGCGCCCGCGCTCCACGGTCGCGATTGCCGCAGGCGGGGCCGCGGCCTATATTCAGCCCGCGCGGCAAGCCCCGCACTCAGAGGGATTCCATGGGTCAGCCATACACAGTGCCTGCTGAGGTCGGGCCGCAGTTCAAGACCAGCCTCGAAGAGGTCCGGGTTGGGCCTCTGTCGCTGCGGCTGTGCGTCATTGTCAGCATGGACGAGGCGATCGAGTACTACGTCGAGACCGCGCCGGATGACACGACCCAGATTCCCTACTACACCCGGCTGTGGGAATCCGCGCAGGCGCTAGCTGAAGCCATGGCAGCCCGGCCCGAGCTGTGGCCCGGGCGCCGGGTGTTGGAGTTGGGCTGCGGCCTGGGTCTGCCATCGCTGGTGGCGGCCCGGCTGGGGGCTGAGGTCACGGCCACCGACTTCCACCCGCACAACGGCCCGTTCTTCCTGGCCAATGCCCGAGAGAACGGCCTGGAGCGTATCCGCTACGAACGCCTGGACTGGCGTCGGCCGCACCTGCCTGGGGAGTTTGAGATCGTGTTCGGCAGCGACCTGATCTATGAGGACGACATGGTGGCGCCTTTCGTCCAGTGCGCCACGCGCTATTGCGCTCCTGGCGGCCTGCTGCTCTTTGCCGACCCGGGTCGGCGGAACCTGCAGCGCGCCTGCACGGCGCTGGAGCAGGCCGGCTTTACGTCCTCCATGGACCCGCACGGCGACATCTACGTATTCACCTTTACGCGCGGCAAGCAGGAGAGTGGAGCATGACCTCGACTGAAGACCTCGCTCGGCGCCTGCCTGAGTTGGTGGCGGGGGTATTGCCAGAGATCGCCGCGATACGGCACCGCCTGCACCAGCATCCCGAGCTGGCGCTGCAGGAGACCCAGACCTCAGCCCTCGTCAGAGATGCGCTGGTGACGATGGGGTTGCAGCCGCGTCCGCCGATCTTGGGCACGGACGTGATCGCGCTGCTGCAAGGACCCCAGCCCGGCCCGAATGTCACGGTACGGGCCGATATGGACGCCTTGCCCTTACTGGAGCAGACCGGGCTGTCCTATCAGTCGCGGAATGCGGGGCTGATGCACGCCTGTGGCCACGATGGGCACACGGCGATGCTCCTGGGCACGGCCATGGTGCTGTGCCGGTTGCAGGCCGAACTGCGCGGCTCGGTGCGCTTCGTCTTCCAGCCGGGCGAGGAGATCGTCGCCGCGGGCCGCGACCTGGTGGAGAAGGGGGCTTTGCTCGACCCAACGCCCGCGGCGGTATTTGCCCTGCATGCCTGGCCGGGGCTCCCGGTGGGGGCCATCTGCTCCCGGCCCGGCCCCATCCTCGCGGCGGCGGAGTTCTTCAAGATCACCATCCGCGGCAAGGGCGCGCATGGCTCCCGGCCGGACGACAGCGTCGATCCCATCCTCACCGCCGCGCGGGTGATCGAGGCGCTGCAAGCGGTCGTCTCCCGGCAGCTCAGCCCGCTCGAAGCGGCGGTGGTCAGCATCTGCCGCATCAGCGCCGGGACCAATGGCAACATCATCCCCGACACGGCCGAACTCGAGGGCACCACCCGCTGCCTGAACCAGGCCGTCGGCAGCCAACTGCCCATCCTCATGGAGCGCCTCATCAAGGGCACCTGTGAGGCCATGGGCGCCAGCTACGAATTCCGCTATTCGGGCTCCTACATCCCCACGGTCAACGCGGCCGACATCGTGAGCCTCGGTCGCCGCGTCACCGAGACGCTTTTGGGCGCCGCGGCCTGGGTCGACCTGAAGAACCCGGCCATGGGCGGCGAGGACTTCGCCTACTACATCCGGGACTACCCTGGCGCCATGTTCCTGCTGGGTATGGGCGAGACCTGCGCGCCGCTACACAACCAGTGCTTCGACTTCAACGACACGGCGTTGCGGAACGGCATCGTCTTCATGGTGGGGGCCGTGCTCGCCGCCCTGGCGGGCGAAGGGGGCAAGCCGTAGGCGAGGGTCCATTCTTTGTCTATGCACCCCGTTGGCCCAGGCGTTTGACCGGCGCGATCCGGGCATGATGTTTGCTGCCAGCCCCAGAGTCTCTGCGACGAACAGGAATCCCAGACGATGAACCTACCGCCCTTCACCCTGGCCACGGAACGCAAGGCCGAGATTCCGGCCGCCCTGCCGCTACGCGCCTCCGAGCCGAATGACGTGCCAGAGGTCGACGACGGGCGCGGCCCCGACTACCTGGACCGCTTCATCTCCCAGATCACGGTGGCGACCCTGACGCCGTACCCGGCTCCGGCGGCCACGGCTACGGGGGCGGCGGTGCTGATCTGCCCCGGGGGCGGCTACCACGGCGTGGCCATCGACAAGGAAGGGCACGACATCGCACGCTGGCTCAACGGCTTTGGGGTCGCGGGTTTCGTGCTCAAGTACCGCAGTCCGAATCCGGCCCTGGGCCCGCGCTGTCAGCCCTACGGGCCGCTGCGCGATGCTCAGTGCGCCCTGCGGCTGCTCCGCTCGCGGGCCCAGGAGTGGCGCCTGGATGTCGGCCGGGTCGGCATCCTCGGTTTCAGCGCCGGCGGTCACCTGGCCGCCTCGGCCTCGACCCTGTTTGCGGACTCCACGGAATCTGATCCGGGCTTGGCCTGCCTCTCCTGTCGGCCGGACTTCACCGTGCTGGTCTACCCCGTGGTGAGCTTCACTGCCGAGGGCGTGCTGCATGCTGGTTCTCGCAGCAACCTGCTGGGTGCGAAGCCCTCGGAAGAGCTGGCGCGCCATTTTTCCTGCGAGCTACAGGTGACCAAGGAAACCCCGCCGGCCTTCCTGGCACACACGGGTGATGACGGCGTACCGGTGGCGAACAGCCTGCTCTACTACCAGGCGTTGCAGCGGGCTGGGGTGCGCGCCGAGTTGCATGTCTTTCCTGAAGGCGGGCACGGCTACGGCATGCGCCCACGCGGCTTTGCCGTGGATAGCTGGCCCGAGCGCTGCCGCGAGTGGCTGTTGCGCCTCGGCAGCGCCTGAAGGCCGGGGCGGTGAAGCGAGCGGTAGCGGCAGCATGTTTGGCGGTGGGCGCGCCGAGCCTGACGAGCCCCGGAGAACAGCATCATGGACCTTCTCCCCACACCCCGCGAGTTCAGCCGTCAGCCCGGCTCTCTGCCGGTGGCGGACCTGACGCAGCAGGTGCGCTGGCGGCTGGAGCCGCAGGCCGTCTGGGCGGCGGATCTGGGGCCAGACCAGCGGCCTGAGGCCTACCGGATCGAGGTCACTCCCGAGGGGGCCACGGTCACCGCCTTGACCTCCGGAGGCTTCCTGCGGGCGCGGGCGAGCTTGGAGCAGTTGCACGTTGCGGGTGAGCTTCCCTGCTGTGTGCTTAGCGACTGGCCCGCCTACCGCTACCGCTGCGCCAGCGACTGGCTGCTGAACTGGGAGATCAACCGCTGGGGCTATGACTGGGGCGACGGGCCGCAGGCGACGCTGGCCCGGCTGCAGCGCAAGCTCGATTTCTGCTTTGCCCACAAGATCAACCAGGTCTGGTTTGAGGGCTTCGGTTGGTCTTTGGAGCGTTTTCCCGGCTATGCGGAGTTCATGCGAGCCTGCAACCGTTACGCTCGCGCTCGCGGCATCAAGCTCAGCTTTGCTGGCTACGGTGGCGGCTATGGCACGTCGTACCAGACCTCGGAGTTGTATCGTTGTGGCTACCAGGGGCAAGTTTTCCTGAACCGCCAGCCCTGGCCCGAGGGAGCCATCTACGACTGCTGCGGCATGGGCAACGTGGAGGCGAGTCGGCGCTATGGCACCTGTCTGTCCAATGCCGGGCTGCGGGCGGCCAAACTGGACGAGATGGCGCGTTTCGTGGCCGCGGTCGAGCCGGGCTTCATGTACATCCACGACATTGACGCGGGGACCTACCGTGCGGCCCGGCAGGGCTGGCTGAACCGCTGTCCGGCGTGCCGGGAGCGCTGGCCCCGTGACGAGATGGCCGATGCTGGCGGGCTGGCGGGGGCCTACGCCGACTGGTTTGGGCAGGTCTGCGAGCGCCTGCAGGCCGTGCGTAGCGCCTCCTACGATGCGGCCACGGAGCTGACCCTATCCTTCGTCGGTCCGCTCTACACGGAGATGCACGAGCCCGATCAGCCGCAGGTTTGGGAGCAGGAAGTCGACTACTTCCGGGTTCTCAGCCGCCAGTTGGGGCCTCGCGTCGGGGTGGAGTTCGGAGTGCGCGAGCAGTTCCTCAGGGCCGATGGCACGGGCCGCTGCGCGCAGTTGCGGGCTGCGCTGGACGAGGTCGGGCATGGCCATGGGATTCAGGTCATTGCCTTTGGCGGGGGTGACAACTACAGCAGCAACGACCTGGTCAATCTCTCGGGAACTCTGGCCCACCTGTATGCCGGCGCGGAGTCGGTGTGTCTATCCAACGGCGGGGTCCACGAGGAGCCGGTGCAGTTGCTGAATGCCGAGTGTCTCTGGCACGGGAGCGTGGGGGGCGAGGTGCCGCCCCTGCCCGGGGATAGTGACATTCTGCCGTTGTGGGGTCGTCTCTGCCGGGGCGTCCATCGTCCGGAGGCGATCTTTGGCCAGGGCGGCTTTCTGGAGCGCGCCTGCGTCCATCTGTGGGGGGCGAGCGCCGGGGCGGAGATGGCGCGGGCCTACGCGGTGGCCGGGGAGAGCGGCCGACATCCGATCAGCCGGGTCTGGTGGGCGGTGACGCGGGAGATTCGGCGGTTCAAGGGCGACGTGGCCGCGGGCGCCTGGACCTGGGAGAGCGTCAGCAGCGAGTGGCGCCAGCGTCAGACTTACACGGAACAGATGTTGGAGCATGTGGAGCGGGCCCGGACGCTGCGCCCCGGCGAGCCGGACCTGGTGTGGCTGGCGGTCTGCCTCGAGGTCGGCCGCCGCTTCGCCGCCGTGGTACGGCTCTCGGCGCAACGCCGCGCCGCCGACAGCGAGCCCCTGCGGGCCGAGGTCGAGGCGGCGCTGGACGACTTGCAGGCCCACTTGGAGAGCGGTCCCAAGCTGCAGCCGACGGACCTCCTCGGCGGCGATCCGGGCTGCTGGCAGGAAACCCTGGCGCACCTGCGGGAAATCAACGCGCCGTAGCCGGAGCTGAATCCCAACCAGATCCAGGGCCTTCCACTGGGGCTGGTAGCGCCGCGCGCTTTCGGCGTTCCAAGAACGTAGCCGTCGGCCGCGCGCCGGAGGATGAAGCAGCCCCGGGCGTTGCTGGGGCGGGGTTGTCGGGCTATCGTGAGCGCCACACGGGCAGGAGCGTGCGCCGGATGCCAGCTCAAGAAGCCCGCCGAACCAGGAGTTGTCCCGGTGACCACGTGGAAGGTCTGGACTGGACTGGTGCTGTGCCTGGCGGTCCTGCTGGCACTGTACCCGCGCCGCGAACTCCGCACCGACGGGGCTGAGGCGGGCGTCACCGAGATCGCCTACATGGGCCCGGGCGGGCCCATCGGCGGCGCCATGGCCGACGCGGTGCGCGAGTTCGAGCGCCAGAGCGAGGCGGCGCACGCGGCCGATCCGGCGCGGCCTATCTACCGCGTCGTCTCGGGCCAGAACGCGGCCCGCAACCAGGTCGCCGACCCGACCCGTTTCCTGATCAGTGTCGCCGGCGGCACGCCTCCGGACGTGATCTGGTTCGACCGCTTTGCGGTGGCTGAGTGGGCCGCGCGCGGGGCCTTCGTGCCGCTGGATTCGTTCATCGAGCGCGACCTGGCCGCGGGCCGGACGGACACCCCGCGCGCCGAGCGTTTCTACGCCTCCTGCTGGGATGAGGCGAAGCAGAACGGCAAGATCTACGGCATCCCCACCTCGGTGGACGACCGGGCCCTGCTCTACAACCGCGAGCTGCTGCGCCGCGCCGGCCTGGTCGACGCCCAGGGCGAGGCGCGCCCGCCGGCCGACTGGGACGAGCTTAAGGAGTACGCTGTCAAGCTCTCCGACTTCGACCGTCAGAAGCGCCTCACGTCCATCGGCTTTGCGCCACAGTTCGGCAACAGTTGGCTGTACATGTTCGGTTGGATGGCCGGCGGCGAGTTCATGTCGGCAGACGGTCGGCGCTGCACCCTGAACGACCCGGCGGTGGTCGAGGGACTGACCTACATGGTGGAGGTCTACGATGCCCTCGGCGGCTACGACGCCGTCAGCGCCTTCCAGGCCGGTTTCCAGGGCGGTGAACTCGATCCGTTCATCCAGGGCAAGGTCGCCATGAAGATCGACGGTTCGTGGCAGATGTCCTTCCTGGCGGCCTATGCGCAGAACCTCGATGTCGGGGTGGCGCCGCCGCCCCTGCCGAAGCACGAGATCGCCAAGGGCCGCAAGCCGGTGAGCTGGAACGGCGGCTGGGCCTACGCCATCCCGGCCACCGCCAAGCACAAGGACGCGGCCTGGGAGTTCATTCGCTTCATGAGCAGCGACCGCGCCCTGATGATCTGGATGGAGAGCGAGCGCGAGATTGCCGAGGCTCAGGGACGGCTGTTCATTCCGCGCCAACTGCCGGTGATCGATCTCAACGAAGCCTGCTTCCGCAAGTACGTCGAGGACAACCCGCAGGTGCCGCGCAACCTCAAAGACGGCTGCCGCGTATTCAACGACCTGCTACCGGGGGCTAAGTACCGGCCCGTGACCCCGGTTGGGCAACTGCTGTGGAACCGCCACGTCATCGCCATGGAGACGGCGCTCTACCACCAGCTGACCCCGCAGGCGGCCCTTGACGAAGGCACCGCCATCGTGCAGCGCGACCTCGACCGCATCCTGAACCCGGTGCCGGGACGGCCGCTGCGCTGGAGCTGGTTCTTCGTGGCCTACGGGGTGCTCATCGTGGCCTTTGCGGTCGGGGTCTACCTCTGGGACACGCGCCTCGGGGTGCGGCGCCGGGTGGCGCGGCTGCTGCGTCTGGGCGGGGCCAAGGGCGAGGCGGTCGTCGAGGGGGCGGGCGGGGGCTACTTCCGCAAGCAGTGGGGCAGCGGCTGGCTGTGTGTTTCGCCGTGGCTGATCGGCTTCATCATCTTCGGCGGCGGGCCGATGCTCTTCTCGCTGCTGATCAGCTTCTGCGACTATGACATCCTTAACCCGCCCACCTTCATCGGCCTGCACAACTACCACTGGATGTTCACCGAGGATAAGCTCTTCCCGCTCTCGTTGCGCAATACCCTGTTCATGGTCCTGGGCATTCCGCTGGGCCTGGCAGTGAGTCTGGCGATCGCGCTGTTGCTGAACCTGAGCATCCGGGCCATGGCCGTCTGGCGCACCTTCTTCTATCTTCCGGCCATTGTGCCCATGGTGGCGGCGAGCATCCTCTGGATCTGGATGTTCAACCCCAGCGGCGGCCTCATCAACCTCACCCTGGGGCTGATCGGCGTCGAGGGTCCGCGCTGGCTGCAGTCGCCCGAGTGGAGCAAGCCGGCCATCATCCTGATGGGCTTGTGGGGCTCGGGCGGCGGCATGATCATCTGGCTGGCCGGACTCAAAGGCATCAGCCGCGAGCTCTACGAAGCCGCCAGCATCGATGGCGCCAACGCCTGGCAGCGCTTCGTCAGCATCACCCTCCCCCAGCTCACGCCCTACATCTTCTTCAACCTGGTCATGGGCCTGATCGGCACCTTCCAGGTCTTCGGCCAGGCTTTCATCATGACCGAGGGCGGGCCGGCCAACTCGACCCTGTTCTACGTCTACCACCTCTTCAACAACGCCTTCCGCTATGGCCACATGGGCTATGCGGCGGCCATGGCCTGGGTGCTGTTCGTGCTGGTCATGGGCGTCACCGTCGTGCAACTCAAACTATCGAAACGCTGGGTGTACTACGAGGCCTGAGTCG
>CAIZKT010000871.1:0-5866 GCA_903933565.1 uncultured Victivallales bacterium
GCCACGCCGATTCGACAGGCTCACGGTCTTCGACAGGGCCGCCCTCCAGGCGATCCGGCGCGTCCCCGCCGGATCGGAATCGGACCCGCGTCGGCAAGTCTCATTCCGGTATGCCCGGCCACAGCCGGAGGCACTGCTGAACCCTCAACCCTCAACCCTCAACCCTCAACCCTCAACCCTGAATCTGCCTGGATCCTGACGTTTCCGACCGAACCGGCCTACATTACCGGCAGAACAGGCTACCAGGCCGCTGCCGCAGAGCCAGATTGATGAGCGCAGCGCGTGCCAGGGCGCTTCATGAATGAATCAGGCTAGCTTCTGCCTGGTGACCCAGGGAAGAGCAGCTTCCGCTCAGCACACGCCATGACTTTCGCACGAATCAAACGCTGGCGGCGCGGCTTCTACGACGGACCGGGCTTCATCGGCGTGCGCCCCTGGCGCCGCCAAAACTACCAGTCCCCCACGCTCACGGCGGGACTGTGGATCTACGCCCTGTCGGTACGCCACTTCACCATGACCGGCGCCATCGTGTTTCTGTGCTGCGGACTGATCACGACCTACGCGCTGGTCACCCTGACCATGCCGATCCATTTGCTGGCCTTCGGTCTCATCATCCTCATGGTTCTCAATGCGGCTGTCGGATTCGTTCTTCGCCCCCGTCTGGTCCTGGAACGGACCTTGCCGGAACGCTTGGCGGTGGGCACGGACCAGCCGGTTCTCTACAGCGTGACGCACCGCGGCCGACTACCGCTCTGGGACCTGATCCTTGATCCTGTACCCCTGCCGCAGTTGCTGGCCTTCCCGGCCGGACGCGCTGCCGTCGAGGTGCTGCGGCCGGGCCAGACGGTGCAGGTCAAGACGAGCATCCGGGCCTTGCGCCGCGGGCACTACACCCTGCCCGAGGCCATGGCCGGCTCGGCGTTTCCGTTTCACCTGTGGCGCTGGACCGCGGCCGGCAGCGGTCGGCGCACCCTCACCGCCTACCCGGCCTTCACGCCGCTGCGCGAGGTGCTGCCGACCACCGGCATACGCTACCAGGCCGGCGGCGTTGCGCTCAGCTCCAACGTCGGCAGCAGCATGGAGTTCCTGGGGACCCGCGAGTACCGCGCTGGCGACGACCCGCGGCGCCTGCACTGGCGCTCCTGGGCCCGGACCACCTACCCCGTCGTCAAGGAGTTCCGCGAGGAGTACCTCTGCCGTACCGCGCTGATCGTCGACACGGCCCGCCCAAAACCCTACTTCTGGGAAGCTTGGATGAGCCGCGAAGACCGCCCGTTCGAGGCGACGCTCTCGCTCGCGGCGGCGGTCGCGGATCACCTCTCGCGCCAGGACTACATCATCGACCTGTTCGCGGCCGGCCCCCAGGTCTACCGCTTTCAGGGCGGCCGCAGCCTGGGCTTCCTGGAGAACATCCTCGACCTCCTGGCCTGCCTGAATCCCCACCCCGGCGAACCCTTCGCAGAGTTCTCCGCCGACGTCATTGACGAGGTGGCTCGTATCAGTAGCGCCGTACTCATCCTCCTAACCTGGAATGACCTACGCCGTGACCTTGTGGACCAGTTGCGCGCCGCCGGCGTCGCGGTCAAGGTGGTCCTGGTGACCGCCGCCGAGACCCGGCCGCCGGGACTCCCGGGCGAGGTGGCAACGCTCCAGGTCAAG
The DNA here is from genome assembly GCA_903933565.1 of uncultured Victivallales bacterium. Classification (GTDB taxonomy): domain Bacteria; phylum Verrucomicrobiota; class Lentisphaeria; order Oligosphaerales; family JAFGRS01; genus CAILUI01. Next base: position 1,660 of record CAIZKT010000871.1, read on the forward strand.
GATATTCTCGAGGGCCGCTGTGACCGTCTCTGACGGCCCGGACAAGGCACACACGATGGAAACAGGGCCGACACACAAGAGCCTGCTGACGATGGGCCTAATGGCGCTGGTCATCCTCGCCCCGGCCTTGGTCTTCACCGTCACCGGCGATGCGCCGCAGGTGCTGCTCCTGACGGTCCTCGGCCTGGGCGCCTCCTGCGCTCTCCGCAACCCGCTGCAGCGCAACACCCGTAGCTTCATCTACACCGGCCTGACCGCCATCGTTCTGGCCGTGCTTTCCGAGCAACTCTTTCCGGTCGACCCGAATCGCTTCTTCTTCCTCGTGCCAGCCCATGTGCTCTGCCCACCCGTCATCTTTGCGGCCGTGGCCATCACCTTCCTCGACCACCGGGACAGCCATGTCTCGGGCGTGGTCGGACTGGCGCTCCTCGCCCTGATGATGTCCGGCAACTGCATGGGGTTCCAGGTCATCCACCGACGCCTGCCGATCCCGCTGCACGCAGAGCGCTACCTGCTCCCGCTCTACGCTCTGGCGGTTGGCATTCAGCTGACGGCCTGCGTCTGGCTTATGGCCCGCGCCCCATACCTGGTCAGGAACCCTCAGACAGGCTCGCCATGGCGCGCCCTGCGGCTCGCCCTCACCCTGGGACTGCTGGCCCTGACCGTGGCCGGCACCCTCCTACTGCGCGGCGCAGCCAGGCACTTCGAGTCCCTCGCGCTCACCGACTTCGCCCATTTCTTCCATACACACATGGGACACGGTGGCGGCGTCGTCTTCGGCCGCGAGGTGGACCTCTGGCGGACCGTGCCCCACCTCAGCGCGGCTGACCATACCATCGTCCTGCGCGCCCTCGGCGCCGAAGCGCCGGGCTACCTCCGCGGCCGTGCCTACACCCAGTACGGCGCCGGCCACTGGTCCGCCACGAACCGAGACGCCGCCCTGCCCTTTTCCCAACCGGCCGGACGCCTGACCTACAGCATCTTTCAACGGCCCCCACCCGACCCCGCCCCCGCCACCCCACGCGTCCCCCGGCGCATCGATGTCTATCCCAGTCGCGGTTTTCGTAGCGACGTACTGCTTGCGCCGGGTCGCGCCACCAGCTTCGAAGTCCTGGCTGAAAGCCTGGCACACAATGAGAACGGCGAACTCACCCCCACCGAGTGGGAACGGCGCGTCGGCTACACGGTCATCATGCCAGACGCGCCCGGAGATGACGCCTATTACGGCCCAGCGACCGCCGCAACCACCGCCCACGACTACCTCGCCCTGCCCGCTGGCCTGCGCGACCCGCTCGCCACCCTCGCGGACTCGGTGTTCGCGGACGTCCGGACCGGCGACAGCAGGTCGGCCCTGGCGGCGCTGGCACGCTTCTTCCAGCATGGTTTTCGCTACGACCTAGGCACCTCTCCGACGCCAGGAGCCACCGACCCAATCCTGCCGTTCCTGCTGCAACGCCGTACCGGCCATTGCGAGCTCTTCGCCACCGCCGCCGTGCTGCTGCTGCGCCAACACGGCATCCCGGCCCGCTACGTCACCGGCGTCGTCTGCCAGGAGCCCGCGGCCCGCGGGCAGTGGCTGGCGCGACTGGGCGATGTGCATGCCTGGGCGGAAGCCTACGACCCCGAACAAGCCCGCTGGGTCCTCGTCGAGATGACCCCCGCCGCCGGAGTGCCGCAGGGCCTGCCCCGTTCCGGCCTGCCGGAACGCAGCCTCGGCCAGTTGGCCTTCACCTGGCAACATGTGCTCGCGCTCATGAAAAGAGGCGCGGTGGCACAGGGCATCGTGACCGCGGCCCATGGCCTGGGACGCGGCCTGCGGTGGCTGATCCTGAACCCCGTGGGCGCGCCACTGACCCTGCTGTTGGCGCTCCTGCTGGTGCGGCGCTGGCGCCGCCGCCAGCGCGCTCAAAGCGCCGACGACCTTCCCGCGCTCCGCCGCCGGCTGCGGGCCCCATACATGGAGGCCCTCTCGAGCCTGCGCCGACGCCTGCCCGAAATGCCGCTCCAGCCGACCCCGCAGGCACTCGCACACCTGGTCCGCAGACGGCTTCACGGGATCGATGACCCCCTCCTGGCCCTGGCCCTCGAGCGCTACCAGAACCTCCGCTACGGGAACAGATTGCCGTGCGACGCGGAGATCACCGCGCTGACCACGCAGTTTCGGGCCGGCCTGCGTCAACTGAAGAAGGCTGCAGCGGGCGCGAGAAAGTCCCACGGCTGAGTTCTCTGGCGACACCGCGATGGGAGGCCAGCGCAGAGGTCCGCCTGGAGCTGACAGTCCGCACCCGCCAAAGCCGGGGCTTCCGCCGTAATGTGGGATACCGCGATCCGCTGCGGCAGACCCGGAACAGGCTTGGCAGCGCGGGCTTCAGGGCCACGGGGGATACCGCGGGGGCTGCGCCCGCGACTGAGCTCAGCCGCGTTCTTGGATGGGGATGTAGTGGCGGAGGGTCGGACCGGTGTAGATCTGGCGCGGGCGCTGGATCTTGAAGTCGGGGTCTTCCTGCGACTCTTTCCACTGCGCAATCCAACCCGGCAGGCGGCCGATGGCGAAGAGCACGGTGAACATGTTCTCCGGTATCCCCATGGCCCGGTAGATGATGCCGCTGTAGAAGTCCACGTTCGGGTAGAGCTTGCGCTCCACGAAGTAGGGGTCGCTCTGCACGCGCTCCTCCAGCTCCATGGCGATGTCCAGGAGCGGGTCCTTGACCTTCAGGGTGCGGAGCACGTCGACGCAGGTCTGCTTGACGATACGAGCCCGCGGGTCGTAGTTCTTGTAGACCCGGTGGCCGAAGCCGTAGAGGCGGAAGGGGTCCTTCTTGTCCTTGGCCCGTTCAAGGATCTTGCACATGTCGCCGCCCTGGCGCTGGATTTCCTCCAGCATGCCGATCACTTCCTGGTTGGCGCCGCCGTGGAGCGGTCCCCAGAGAGCGCAGATACCGGCGGCGACCGCGGCGTAGAGGTTGACTTTGGCGCTCCCGACCAGACGGACGGTCGAGGTGGAACAGTTCTGCTCGTGGTCGGCATGCAGGATCAACAGCACGTTCAAGGCCCGCTCGATGACCGGGTTGGCTTCGTAGGGCCGCACCGGTGAGGAGAACATCATATTGAGGAAGTTGGCGCAGTACTTGAGGTCATGGCGGGGGTAGACATACGGTTCGCCGATGGACTTCTTGTAGGAGAAGGCCGCGATCGTGCGCAGTTTGGACAGCAGGCGGGTGGCGGTGATGTCAATGTGGGCCAGTTCATCGTCCACGTTGTCCTGCGACAGCTCCGGGTAGAACGAGGAAAGCGCGACCACCATTCCCGAGAGAATGGCCATCGGATGGGAGTGTTCGGGGTAGTTCTTGAAGAACTGCGTCATGTCCTCGTGGATCATCGAGTGCCGGGTCAGGAGTTCCGAGAACTGCTGCTGTTCGGCCAGCCGAGGCAAGCGGCCGTGAACCAGCAGGTAGGCGACTTCGACGAAGCGGGACTTCTCGGCGAGTTCCTCGATGGGGTAACCGCGGTAGCGCAGGATGCCCTGTTCGCCATCCAGGTAGGTGATCTCGCTCCGGCAGCCGCCGGTGTTCTTGTAGCCGTAGTCCAGGGTAACCAAGCCCGTCTGTTCGCGCAGGCGGCTGATGTCCAGACCGCGCTCGTGCTCGGAGCCCTCGACCACGGGCAGGGTGAAGACCCGACCGTCGTAGTGCAACTCGGCGGCGCTGACCTTGGCGGCCAGGTGTGGCGCTCCCATGGTGTCCATCCTGACTCCCTTTCCTACACCCGCCCCACAAAGGCCACGAGCCATAGTGTTTCAGACTGTAGGCCAAGGGCTTACAATACAAAAAGACAGATCAAAACGAGCAACCTGGACCAGGGCCTGGCCTAACCGCCTACAATCCAGACACCCATCACCCTTGACCTCTCGTGGGACGCCTGTGCTTCCATCCTGAGTCCAGGGCGTGGGCGCCTCTTGGCGGGCGATGCTGCGCAGATGCCGTTGGCGCAGAGAGTATAATGCGTTACGCCGGCCGCCGCCAGCGCCTCACGTCTCCCTGGGCGCAAGTCAGCTCCGTAGGGGGTTTTGTTTCGATCTTCTCCGCGTCCGGCGAGCAGAACGGGCCCCTTGACTCTTGGGGGAGACTGCCGGCGGGACGTGTCGCGAAGGCCAGACGCCGCGGAGCGCTGAAAGCGCGGCCATTCCTCAGCCCAGGGCACTCAAACC
>CAIZKT010000872.1:0-1506 GCA_903933565.1 uncultured Victivallales bacterium
CAGCAGCGGCACAAAGTATGAAATTGGAAGACCAGACCTCGCCTTATGTTGCGGGCAACATAACCAGAGGCCTGGAAGACCTACCAGCGGTTTCGGGCCATCGAGAACGCGGTTAAGGTGTTGCAGAAGCGACTCAGTCAGCAGCTAATGCCTTTGGGGCAATGCCTTCTGTGGGAACGGCACCGGATGACGCACCGGATGACGGCACCGGATGAAGGTGTTGCCGTGGTCAATGACGTAGAACTCGCCCTGGACCGAGTTGACCACGATCTGATCCAGCGTCGGGTTGTAGTCCACCGAGTTGCAGTGCAGCCAGTCGCTCTTCAGGCGATGGCCGGAGCGGTTGATATTCAGCCGTCCCGGGCAGGTGCCAATGGAGGTGCCGGTGCCGACGGTGCCCACGTAGTTGGCCTTGGTGGCGTCATAGTCCTGAACCAGGTGGTCGAAGAAGCCCCATTCCCAGACGATGGTACCGCTGGCATCGACCTCCACGAGCGTGTCCATCTGGCCGCCGGTGGATGGGGTGGTGGCGGGGTTGGCGCCGGCGGCGATCAGTTCGGCATAGGTGAAATCTTGGTTGGCGATGTAAAGCACGGTGTAGGCGTTCAGCTTCTGGTTCCAGACGCGGGTGAAATCGTGATGCGGATGATAGGTCGAGCGGGATTCGGTGTAGGCCCAGGTGGTGAGTCCGTCCCAGTTCACGATCTTGAAGCCGCCGAAGCCGCTCGGGTCATCGGTTGACGCGTCGAGGATGCTGCCGTCGTCCTGCAAGTGCGGGTTGTTGCCCACCGGCCACTGATGCACCACGCGGCCCAGCATGTCCAGCAGGTAGGACTTGCCGCCGACCCCGAAAAAGGTATAGCCGTCCTGCGCCCGGCTGGCGTCCCAGTACTGCAATTCGGTCGGCCGGGTCAGGGCGTCGTAGGCGAGCGCAGGCCAGGCCGCGACCAGCAGCCAGGCCAGGCCGAGGAAGCGGCCGACCTGTGTACGAAGGTGCTGGCGCGGATGCATCTGCGGACTCCTTTCCTGGGCTTGCGTGTTTCGGTCACCACTGGCTCTGAGGGCAGGTAACGCGGGGCCGCCGACGTTTTCTACAGCAGTCGGTCCCCCCGGCAGTTTCTTTTCGACCTGTGCAATAGGGATCTGCTACGCGGCCATGAGGGCGCAAGTCAGCTCCATAGGGCTTTGCTGGTATGAAAAGCGCAGAATGTCGAAAGACCTATGAGACTTGCAGCAACCTCGTATGACCCAAAGCGCTTCCCTTTCCGCCTTTCGTCTGCCGCGGCGGACGATGGGCGTTGGAGGGCGCCGCTGCGTCGGCGCCGCGGCGGCCACGCCGATTCGACAGGCTCACGGTCTTCGACAGGGCCGCCCTCCAGGCGATCCGGCGCGTCCCGGCCGGATCGGAATCGGACCCGCGTCGGCAAGTCTCATTCCGGTAGGTCCGGCCCCAGCCGGGGGCTCCGCTGAACCCTTGTATGAGACTTGCCGCAACCTCGTAGGACA
>CAIZKT010000873.1:0-2681 GCA_903933565.1 uncultured Victivallales bacterium
CACATGCCCCCAGGGGCGGGCGCAGATAGGTTGCTTGAACCGCCGTTTCCAGCCCGTTAGGGCGCGCGAGCAAAGCCCAGCCTGCCTGCGCCGTCGCGGCAGACAGGCGTTTCAACGCTGGGATGCCCAATCTGCTCAAGTCCCGAGCACGGTCGCTCCGGCGGCGCAGCGACTCTCGCTCTATCGTACCTGGCGGGACTGGTTCCACTCTTGCGGCTCCCACCCAGCGTTGAAACAGATTTCTCGTAGCGGGGGTTGATTAGACGGTCGGTTGGTTTGGACGGAAATGACGGTGATCCTCCTCGGTTGATGTGTCTAATAGTTTATGGCACTGGAAGCTAACCCTATTCGGCCATTTTGTTCTTTGCTCCTGAATCTGTGCCATATTCAATTAGACATTGCCCAACGTTTTGACGATCCTCTCCCCATGAGCACGCCGCCGCTCCATTTCGACCCCAGCACCCACGGTCTGGTCGGTCCCGCGGGCACCCTGCCCATCCCGGCCGCCGACCTGCAAGCCCACCGCTTCCTGATGCTCGTCGAGGGCGAGTGTCTGGCAGACAACATCGCCACCGTCGCCGAAAAATACGGCTGCTGCCGGCAGCGCTATTATCAATTGCTGGACGGCTTCAAGCAGGGGGGCTTGGCCGCCCTCCTGCCGCAGAAGACCGGTCCGAAATCCCCGCACCGCCGCACCGACCAAGTCATTCGCCAAGTCTTGCGCCACCGCTTTTTGGATCCCGACGCCTCCGCCGAGGTCATCGCCCAAAAACTCCGCCAAACGCACTTCCAGATCAGTCTCCGGAGTGTCCATCGCAGCATCGCCGATTACGGGGTTCAAAAAAAAACTCTGCTCGCTCAACCCCAGCGACCCGTCGCCCGAGCTGCCCACTCAGCGCGCCGGAAAGCGAATCCGCGTCGAGCGCGCCGACCCCAAAAGCTTAGAACGGGAGGTCCGCCAACGCCTGGCCGATAAGGTTTCAGGCAACCTCCTGGGCCTGTGGTTGCTGGCCCCCGAGCACCTGCGCCTAGGCACTTGGGACTTGCTGCGCGTCTGGTCGGGGCAAACAACCCCGGAAGCTTTGGCCCCGCGCTTGGCCCTGCACTTGGTGCATGAAGCCGCGCTCTGCCGACCAACGCTCCGAGCCGATCGTTCGCGGCGCCACCGCGGCTTTGAACTGGCCAACGGGCTGCCGTGGCTGCCGACCGATGGCGCGGTGCATGAGCTGTTGGAAGCGCACACCGTCGAGCAGGCCCAAGCCCTCCAAATAAGCTTGGGTAAGCTGCGCCGGGCCAGCGGCCACTTCGCCGGCCAAGTGCTGGCCCTGGACCCTCACCGCCTGCGCAGCTACTCCAAACGCGACATGATCCAGCGCCGACCCAGCGCCGCCCAACCGGCCACCCAGCAGGCCCAAACGTTCTTTCTCCTGGACGCCACCACGCGCCAACTCCTCTGCGTGGTCAACGCCAGCAGCGCCCGCGCCTTGAGTGGCGCCTCCCAGGAGTTGCTCCAGATGGCCCAGCAAATCCTGCCCCACCCTACCGGCCCGCGGCCGCTGGTCGTCGCCGATGTCGAGCACTTCGTTGTGGACCTCTTCGACCACGTCCGCCAGCAGACGCCCTTTGATCTGCTGGCGCCCCTGCGCCAGACACCCGCCCTCCAAAAACATTATCGCGCGGTGCCCCCCGAGCAGTTCACCCCGCACTGGGCGGGTTTTGCCCTGGCGACCGAAACGTTTCACCCGCGCCGCACCACGGCGTCTGAACCCTGCTATCGCTACATTCAGCGCACCGGCGAGCGGCCCCAGGACTATCACTTCAAGGGCTTCGCTTGCACTCGCCCGCGCGCCGAGGTGCCGACGTTGACCCGCGATTTTCCCGACCGCTGGCACATCGAGGAGTTCTTCCGCTTCGACCAGGACTTGGGTTGGAAGCGTGCGGGCACCCTCAACCTCCACATTCGCTTAGGACAAATGACGCTGGCCCTGCTGGCGCAAGCCCTCCTCCATCAACTGCGCCGCCGCCTTGGCACGCCCTTCGACCAATGGGACGCGATGCATTTCGCGCGCGATCTGTTTGGCGGCTTGGAAGGCGACCTGCGCGTCCACCACGACACCGTCCTGGTCACCTACTACAACGCGCCCAAGGCGCAGGAATGGAAGCAACACTTCGAGAACCTCCCCCAGCAGTTGCAACACGAAGGGGTCGATCCGCGGCTGCCCTGGCTTTACAACTTCAAGCTCGACTTCCGCTTCAAATAGCCGGGCCTGTCCAATCAACTCCTCCCAAAAGAAATCTGTTGAAACGCTGGGCTATTCTCTTCCGATTCCGAGGTCACACGCCGGAGCTGCAAGCGAGGCGAGATCGAACCACACTTCCCCGAGCGCGTTCCTGACCTCGCACGTCAGGACCACCAATTCCTCGGGGCCGCGGACGTCGAAGCGCCAACGAAGTTCCTCCCAGCCTCAGACCTCCTGAGCCGTGTGAGGAGGCGGAGCCAGCGCATGGAAACGAACTGAGTCCCATGCAGCCTGTCGGCTTCGTTCGGGCTCCCGGTGTGACGGCGGTGAGGTCCCCCTCACCCCGGCCCTCTCCCGCCGGGAGAGGGAGCCACGGGTCCACCGCGACCGCGAGCCAGACGCGCCGGGTCGTCCAGCCAGGGCCGGTCGCGCCCCCTCTCC
>CAIZKT010000874.1:0-6623 GCA_903933565.1 uncultured Victivallales bacterium
AGGAAGGGCCGGTCCATGCGCCTGAAGTCCAGCGAGAACCGAGGCTTCCCGGAGGCGTCGGACGCGGTGCCGAACCAGATCCTGGTCTGCGGCACCCGCACGACTTGGGCGCCGTCCAGCTCGGCGACCTGCAGGCGGTTCACGCCGCGCTGCACCGGGGCTCGGATCAGGACGCTGTCGGCCCAGCCTTGAGCCAGCCCGCCTGCGGCGCTCAGTTCCAGGCTCGTGGCCGGCATGCCGTTGACGCGCACCCGCACGAAGCCGCCGTGGCGCAGGCCCTCCACCAGGATCCAGGTCTCCTTGGTGGTCGCCGCCGCAAAGGCGAACTCGGCGTCCGTCCGGTCCGCCGCCAAGGAGAACCGGTACTCCGCCGGGGATGCGCCCGCGACACTCACGCTCCGGGTTTCCACCGCCGCGCATGCCAACGCGCCGACCAACGCGAAACAGGTCAGCGGGTTGAGCGTCGTGACGGTCATCAATGGTAACTCAGATCAGGCTCCTGTCGACGCGCCGGCGCCGGGACTGCGCCCCGCCGATGCCGTTGCCTGGTGAGTCAGAGAACGAGACCCGCCTGGGCTTATTGTGCGCCAGCACTGGGTAATCCAGCGCCGCTCAGTCATCACCGACCGCCGCCGCGCCCGTTCGCCATCTGGTTGCGGCTATCGGCTGTCGGCTGTACCCAGATGCCGGCGGAAGAAGGCGAGCGAGCGCTGGCCGCCCCAGCCGTGCTCACCGGCAAAGAAGTCCAACTCCAGGTTGTCGGCGGCCTCGGCCACGTCGTAGATCTGCGCGACCCGGCGGAAGCAGGCCAGGGCGGTGTCGACCTTGAAACAGGTGTCGTTGGCCCCGATGTCGACCAGCAGCGGGCGCGGGCAAAGCAGGCCCTGCGCCTCGGGCAGATCGACCAGCTTGAACAGCCCCGGCGCCACCTGCATGCCGCAGTAGTTCAGATCGCGGACGCCGAAGTGCGCCCACAGGTCGCTGTAGCAGATGATCTCGGAGGCCTTGAGACGGGCGTCGCAGAGGGTGCTCCAGAGCGTCATCGTGCCGCCGCCGCTGGCCCCCATGACCCCGATACGGTCCGGGTCCACGTACGGCATACTCTGCACGAAATCGACGGCGGACATACCATGGCTGACGTTGATGGAGATGGAGGTCATGCCCAACATGGTGGCGTGCAAGTAGTAGAGGTTACACCAATCACGCGTTTGCGGGGTGTAGTGGTTGGGCTTCTGGCAGTCGTTGCGTTCGCCGCAGCCGATCCAGTCGATGGCGAAGGTGACGAAGCCAGCCTTGGCCATCTGGTGGCCGTAGTTGTAGTTGCTCTGGGCGATGCTGGCGCGCAGTTCCGGGCTGCTGTCGTTGCCCATGACCGGCTCCTTGCCGTGCGGACCATGGCCGTGCCAGCAGAGGATCGCGGGCCGACGCTCGCCCGGGGTGAGGTCGCGGGGGACGGCCAACAGCAGAACCGCCGACAGACCATCCTGCACGTCGATGAGCCATCTCTGCTTCAGCAAGCCGTCATGTTCCCATTCCGCCAGGAACATCGGATTCAACTCGCAGCGTTCCGGCCATTCGCCCAGACAGGCCAGCACCGCAGGCAGAGCCGCCGCCCGCCAGACCTCCCACTCGACCCGGTTCGAGGCTGTAAAGGTGTACTCCGGGGTACGCTCATCGGCCAGCTTCTGAAACATCTTCTGCGGACTGAGATTACGGAATGACATGAGCCTCGCCTCCCAATACCGCGGTCACGCCAGGCCGCAACGGAAGAGGATGGTGTGCAGGTACATCTCACCCGGCCGCAGAATGCAGCTGGGGAAGGCGGGCTGATTGGGCGAGTCGGGGAACTTCTGGGGTTCGAGGCAGAATCCCGCCTGGGGCTGGTAGCGCACGCCGCCCCGTCCCGTCAGCGTGCCGTCCAGGAAGTTGCCGGTGTAGAACTGGATTCCCGGATCGGTGGTGAAGACCTCCAGCATGCGCCCGCTCTCCGGCTCCTCCACCCGCGCGGCGCAGACCAGCAGTCCGTCGGCCTTACGGTCAATCACGTAGTTGTGGTCATAGCCGCCCGGCACCGCCGCCAAGCGCTCGCCGACCGAGTGCGGCGCGGTGAAGTCCAGAGGGGTGCCCGCCACCTTCACCAGCTTGCCGGTCGGGATCAGGGCCGCGTCGACCGGAGTGTAGCGAGACGCCGCAATATGCACCTGATGGCCCAGGATGTCCCCGCTGCCTTTCAGGTTGAAGTAGGCGTGGTTGGTCAGGTTGATGGGGGTGGCACGGTCGGTCATGGCCTCGAAATCGATGCGGAGCTCATCCATGTCGGTGAGCGTGTACGTGGCCGTCACCTGCAGGTTGCCCGGGTAGCCCTCCTCGCCAGCCGGACTGACGCGGGAGAAGCACACGCCCGCGGTGCCCTCTTCCTCGAACGCATCGGCCTCCCAGAGCAGGTGCTCAAAGCCCACGGCGCCACCGTGAAGATGGTTCTCGCCATCGTTGGCCACCAGGCGGACCTCACTGCCGTCAAGGGTGAAGCGCGCCGCGCTGATGCGGTTGGCGTAACGCCCTACCGTGGCCCCGAAGTAGGGGTGCTTGCCGAGATACCCCTCCAGCGCGTCAAAGCCGAGGGTGATCTCCCCGATACGGCCCTCACGGTCCGCGGCTTGCAGGCTCACCAGCAGCGCGCCGTAGTCCATCACCGAGGCGCTCATGCCAGTGGCGTTGGTGAGAGTGAACAAGCTCACGGGTGAGCCATCAGGCAGGGAACCGTAAGGCCGGACTGATACGGGCATGGTCTGCTCCTCCAAGCTGAGCGTCCGCACGGCAAGCGCGCTCCGCCTCGCGGAACGACATCCTCGCCTGCCATCGTAACCTAAGCCCCCAGGCCGGGAATGTCGACTCCGGCTGGGCTGAAGGGCAGACTCACGGCGGCAGCGGACAGACATCCTGGAGCGTGCCGCGCTGGAGCAGCTTCACGCAGGCCGGGGTAGCGTCCGCGGCCAAGGCAGCAAGGCTCAGGCGGTTATCGCCGGTTTGGGCCGCCTGGCTGAACAGCACCGTCCCATCCGCGGCGGCGACGGCCAGAATGCCCTCCGCGGCCTCCCCCTCAAGTTGAACGGTGAGCTCCTGGCCCGCCAGCCGCAGGCCGCGCAGTCGCTCGGGCAGCACCGCGATGCAGGCGACGTGGTCGCGTTCAAGCCACAGCTCGACCGCCGGGCCGGCCGCCTGCGACGTCAGGCGCGCCGCCCGACCCGCCAACAGGTCAACGGCGTGCTGCCCAGGCTTCAGCTCCAGCGCCAGCGCCGGCCCGGAAAGGGTGTGCCCGATGGCGTTGTACAGATGATAGAGCGTCTTCGCGCCGGCCCGGAAACGGTTGGCGTACAGCCGCGGCGCCAGCGTCGGCACCAGGGCCTCGCAGTCACGACTGGCGTAGACCTCCTCATTCTCCTTGTAGATCGTATAGAAAGGCTTGGGCAGGATGCGGCCGAAGGAGGCGACGCCGTTCCAGAACTTCTTGCGGTCCAGCTTGTCGGCGCCCCGGTGATCAAGTTCGTATGCCTTGCATTCGGGGAAGTAGAAACGCTGCAGGTTCACCTCCAACGGCCGCAGCGGGGTCGCCTGCACGGTGGTGTCGTAGGTGATGCAGCCGTCGAGCGACTTCATCAGGTAGTCATAGCCCGGATGCTCGGTGGTCAGCACCGTCGCCGGATTCACTTCGTCCATCCCTTGACGAACCGCGCGGGTGGTCTCCGCCACGGCCTTGTTCCACTGCGACACCCCGGGCTCGGCGTAGGTGTGCTTGTGCTCTGGGTTGAAGCAGGCCCAGCCCATGTGACCATACTCGTCGAGGCGAATCCCGTCCGCGCCGGTCTCCTGCATCACGCGCTTCATTTCGGCCGCCACCCAGGCTCGTACCTCGGGCAGGTCGTGACAGGGATTCGTCACCTCGTAACCCATGTGGAACTTGCCGTCGGCGCCCATGACATTCCAGGCCTGGCCGAAGCGGCGACCGGTTTCGCAGGAGAACGCATCGAGGCGGAAGGGGTCGGTGTACAGCGTCACCAGCGGCCCCAGGGCCTTCCAGGTCGCGACCGCCTGGCGGAAGGCCGGCAGACCCCCGAAGCGTTCGTTGTAGCCCCGGTAGTCGCCGGGCTGATTGTTCCACATCGTCTGGCCCGTCACCGGATCCTCGACCAGGTACGGCGTCCACAGCTTGATCTGCCCGGCGTTGAGCACCTTGTCGAGCTGGTCCAGCGGCACCCCCAGCGGCCCCAGCGTCGACCAGTCCCACCAGGACATGATCTCGACGCAGTCGGCCATCGGCTTGATGAAGTCGGTACGGTAGGCGCCACCCTTGAAAAGCAGATCATGGCCCCAACCATGGGCCATCATGGTATGCACGCTCTGCAGCCGGGACGGATACGGGCGCCAGGTCCAGACCCGATGCGCCCAGGCGGCATAGGCAGTCATGGCCGTGCGCCAGTCGCCGGAGTGGGCCGCCAGCACCGCCACGGCCGGCGCAAAGCGCTGCCCTGGAGCGCGCGTGCGGCGCAGGTATTCGCAGGTCATGCCGATGCCCTCCAGCGTCGGCAGACTGCGCTTCCAGACGTATTCCGGTCGGGTACGCACCAGGCTGGCATCACCCGACGCCACGGGCTGTCCGGCCACGTCCTTGCGCAGGGCCAGGACCTTATGCCAGCCCTCGGCATCGTCCAGGCGCAGATAAAGCCCGGCGCCCTGGCTGGGGCTGAAGAGGTCCATGATCTGGTACAACGCTTCGTGTTCGCCATAGCCCCGCCGGATCGTGGCCGACCGGCTGTTGAAGATGCCGCCACCCCAGGGGAAGTAGTAGCTATCGTCAGCCGACTTCCCGGACAGCGCCAGCCCGGCCAGGTGTGGAAAGGCGAGCTTGAAGTCGCACGCCGCCGCGCCCGCATTCTCCAGCTCCAGCCCCAGGCGCAGCCCCTCTGCGACGATACTTACCTGCAGGCGCGCCCGTAGCGCCATCTCCGGCTGGAACAGCGTCGCCGTGAAGCCGCCCTCGCTGGGCGCCGTCTGCTCGAGCACGAAATCACGGCTGCCCGCGGCGCGCTTCTCGCCGACCTCGACCAGGAACAGGTCCACCGCCGCCGGCCGGCGTACCATCTCTGCCGCGCCCCACTCGTTGTACAGCGATACCAGCCGCAGACGCTGCTCGGTGGTCACAAAGCGAGCCCGCAAGGTCGCATTTTGCAGGACGATCTCGTCGCGGCGCAGTTCGCACGTCGTCGCACGCTCCAGCGGCCGCCCGGCAGCGGTGGCAATCTCAGGCCGCTGGTCAACCGGAGCCGCAAGCGCCGGTCGGCAGGCGACCGCGCCGCGCACCACCAGCTTGGTCAGGGTGAACGGCGTGCTGCCCGCCGAGACCAGCAGGCCCGCAGGCCGCAGAGCGCCACCGCCGGCTAACCTGGCGGTGCAGGGAGCTGCCTGGGCCGCCTCGGCCTTGGCCTGCCCTGGCGCATCCAGCCACGCCAGCACCACCGTCCCGCTGCCCTCCACCCTCGCCTCGACGGGCTGCCGCAGGTCAAAGGCTTCCGGCCGCCATTCGAGTCGTGCCGACTCACCGGGGGCCAAGCGCAGGCCCGCGTCCAAGACCAGACCGTGTTGCGATCCGCCGAACACCAGCACCCCGGCCGGATCGGTCAGCCGCGGCGTCCGGCCAGGCTCCCAGGCGGCCTCCGCCACGAGGCTGCCCTGAGTGATCAGGTACAGCCGCACCATGTATTCACCCACCCCGCCGGGGATGGTGAGCACGTCCTGCCGCCAGCCCTTACCGTCGCCAAAGTCCACCGCACTGTTGCCACGCTCCTGGCTGTGGTCAATGCCGAGGTAGAAGTAGTCATCACTCTTGTCCCCGGCGGCCTTGCGGAAAATGATCTCGTTGACCCCACGCACAAACTGCTCGCGCGGCAGAGGCAAGTCATACCAGTCCAGATTCGTCGCCGTACCCTCCTGGTACACCGGGGCGCCGCCGTTGGTCGGGTAACGGTTGACCGTGCCGTTGACCACCACCTCGAAGGCCTCGTCGAGCCCATTCTTGGCCGGTAAATCGTGCCACGAATAGTCCCGCACCGCGAACAGGGCAGAGACCCGGACCTCCTTCACCGCCGCCCATACGGACTCAGGCAAGTCGCTGATGTCGAGCGTCTTACGGGCCTGGTAGCCAGCCTTGTTCTGGTGCGTGACACTAAGGCTGAGGTGCCCATCCCACTCGCCCGCGTCATCGCGGACCATGGTGATGCCGCCGGGCAGTGACTCGAGCGCTGAGGGCGCGGCCCCAGCCGACATGGCCAAGGCGACCCCACACACCAGTTCGCGGATCGCGTAACGCATAGCAGCTCTCCTTCGGCTTGTCCGCCCGCTACGCTCTAAGCACCGCGCTCGGGCCGGTCGTCCCCTAAACTCTACCGCCCCGGCCCCGGCTTGACCACCCAGGGTGGAGAATCCCGGGGTCAACCCTCGACTTTTAGCCTTGTATTGACAATAATATGCCTACGCTAGGCAGTCCAAGTCTTGGTCCGCCATTCTTGCCGTTACCGTGACGACTCAGGTGCAACTGCGTATCCTGCCCCAACGGGGCTGCGTACCCA
>CAIZKT010000875.1:0-8841 GCA_903933565.1 uncultured Victivallales bacterium
CGTCGGCGCCGCGGCGGCCACGCAGGGCCGCCCTCCAGGCGATCCGGCGCGTCCCGGCCGGATCGGAATAGGAACACCGCGTCGGCAAGTCTCATTCCGGTATGTCCGGCCGCAGCCAGGGGCTGGGCTGAACCCTAGGACCTGAGTAGTCACCACCCACGGAACTGACCTGCGCCCCCGGGGCTTCCGGTCAGTCGCGGCACGACGGCGGCACGGCTATATTCTGGCCATGAATACCTGCCCCCGCCGACGGGTTTCCGCGCTGAGGTTAGGGCTGCTGGCGGCCCTCACCGGGCTGCGCTTGGTGGCGTGCTCAACCCCGGTGTGCCAATACGCTCTTGAGAACTGGCCCGCCGACGCTTACGACCTCCTGATCGCGTCCAACGGCCCACTCGCCGCCACGCTCAAAGCCGATTGCGAGCGGGTTCTGGGAGGGACGGGACCGGCCGCGGCCAACGCGGCTCTGCGCTTCCTGGAAGACCCCGCGCTCCCCGCCTCTGAGGTCCGTTTGACGGTACGCTTTCCAGACCATCCCACGGACCGGCCGCCGCTCTGGACGGGAGCCCTGTCGCCGCCGCGGCTGCAAGGCATCGTGGACTCCCCGGTGCGCGTCCGCCTGGCGGCGGAACTGCTCCGTGGCGCCGCGGCGGTGTTCCTCTTTCTACCTGCCGGAGACGCGGTCGCCGACACCGCGGCGCGCGCCCGCCTGCAAACCGCTCTGGATGAGATGTCGCGCACCCTGGTGTTGCCTCCCGACCCCGACACCCCCGCTGAGGACGCGGCCCCAGCGGCGCCGTTTCGCTTCCCTATCCTCGAGGTCTTGCGAGCGGACCCCGCCGAGGAATTCCTCCGGACTATGCTCTTGGCCAGCGAAGCGGACCTGGAGGGTCTGCGCGAGCCGATGGCCTTTCCCGTGTTCGGCCGCGGGCGCGCTCTCTACGCTATCGTCGGGGCCGGAATCAACCGGGACGTGCTGGCTGAGGCGTGCGTCTTCCTGACCGGCGCCTGTTCGTGCCAGGTAAAAGCCCAGAACCCCGGGGTTGACCTGTTGCTGCGGGCCGACTGGGAATCGGTGGCAGGATCGAGCGCCACCAGCGTGACGGAATTGCCGCCCCTGACCGGGCTGACCGCCTCCGAGTCCACCCTCGACGCCCTGCCCGCTCCCGCCCCGAGCCCGGCCGCGGCACTCGCGACGCCCCCCGGCGGCGAGGCGCGACCGCTGTTTACGCGCCGGGCCCTGGCCCTCACCGTCGCCGGGGTCGTGATCGCGGTCCTGGCCGGCACTCTCATCCTGCTGGCGACCACGCGCTCGCGCTGAGCGAGCTCACCCCTCGATGCCGAAAGGCACCAGCGCGTTGTGAATGTCGGTGAAGCCCTTGCCCAACAGCCCCACGTCGCTGCCGACGTTGAGGTAGAGAAACCCCTCCTCGAGGAGCTGGGGCACGGTCTCAACCGCGGCAACCGTACCGGCGAGGCGTCCATGACGCTTACATGCCGCCACCATCCTCCGCCGGGCCGCGATCACCTCGGGGGCGCCGTATTGGCCCGGTTTGCCAATGCCATGGCTGAAGTCGCCCGGACCGAAGAAGAGCATGTCGATGCCCTCGACCGCGGCGATCTCGTCAATCTGCTCCATGGGCTCGGGATCCTCGATCTGGCAGATGACGAAACGCTCGCGGTTGGCGGCCGCCATGTACTCCTCCGGCGGCAGCAGGCAGAAGGCGCCATCGGTATTGCCGCCGTCCACGGGCCGCCGCCCCAGCGGATGGAAACGCGTCGTCTGCACGACCTGCCGCGCCTCCTCGACACTCATCAGATGCGGCACCATGATCCCGGTCGCGTCGGCTTCCAGCGGCCGGATGTAGTCGGAGTAACAGCCTTTGGCCACCCGCACCAGCGCATCCATGCCGTGGAGCTTAGCCGCCCGAATCTGGTTGTCGATGGTCAGCCAGTCGGCAGGCACGTGCTCCATGCATAGCCAGATACAGTCAAAGCCGATCATGCCGATCAACTCGACCAGGCGCGGATCCCCAAAGTTCGTCTTCGTCGAAAAAGCCGGCTTTCCGGCCCGCAGTTTCCTGAGCATGCGGCTTGGCCGCAGCAACCTAGTCCCCATCGTCTGCTCCTTCCTCTACACCGCGTCTCAGACCCCACTGAAGGCGCTGAAACCGCCGTCGATGGCCACGACCGTGCCCGTCACAAAGGCCGCTCCATCATCGCTGCACAGCCAGAGCAGGGCGCCGACCAGGTCCTCGGGCTTGCCGTAACGGCCCATGGGCGTATGCCCGATAATCGTCTTGCCGCGCTCCGTCATGGAGCCGTCGGCCTGGGTTAGCAGGCCGCGATTCTGGTCGGTCAGGAAGAAGCCGGGGGCAAGCGCATTCACCCGGATGCCGACCGTGCTCATGTGGACCGCCAGCCACTGGGTGAAATTGCTCACGGCAGCCTTGGCCGCACTGTAGGCTGGAATCTTGGTGAGAGGCTTGAAGGCGTTCATGCTCGAGATGTTGATGACGGTGCCCTTCCCGGCCCGGGCCATGTCCTTGGTGAAGACCTGGGTCGGCACCAGCGTGCCCAGGAAGTTCAGGCCAAAGACGAACTCGATGCCCTTGGGGTCCAGATCGTAGAAACTCTTGAAGCCCTCCTGTACCTTGTCCACGTCTTCCTTGTACAGGCGTTCCTTCGAGGTGGTGCCCAGCGGGTGATTACCACCGGCGCCGTTGATCAGGATGTCGCACGGGCCAAACACCGTCCGGATGGTCTCGCGGGCAGCCTCGAGGCTGGCCCGGTCAAGCACATTGCAAGCGACGCCGAGAGCGTTGCCGCCGGCGGCCTTGACCTGGTCCGCCACCTTGTCAGCTGCTTCCTTGCGCAGATCCAGGATGGCCACCTGTGCCCCGCATTCGGCCAGGGCCATCGCCATGCACCCGCACAGCACGCCGCCACCGCCCGTGATCACGGCCGTCTTGTTCCGCAGATCGATCTTGAAGGGTACTGCCATCGTCCTGTCCTCCGTGTGCCACCCGGCTGCCGCAGCAGGGCGCCGGTTCAAGTTGCCCTGCCTGACCGCGCTAATATCGCCCGCCACCCCCAAATGCCAATCCGGGGCAAGGCCGCAGAGGCTCCGACCAGCAGCTCGAACTCGCCGGGTTCGACCTCAAACCGGTGGTTGATCGTCCAGAACTCCAGCTTCTCCACCTCGTCCACGAAATCGCAGCGCGTGCAATCGGGGTCAACCCTCGACTTTTAGCTTTACTTTGACGATTTTCTGCTCGGCGCACGCGGTTGACGCCGTCTCCTGCGGCGAACCGGACCTTCGGCATTTCAGCCCGTGATGCATGTGGTCATGCCCCGATCGGGAACACTGGGCCTCTCCGAGATGACAATGGCGTTGCAGATTCCCGACCGGGAACCCGTCGGCGCCGCGCTGGTTACCCTCCCCACAGCGCCTATAGTACCGTTTTGCGGACTCCGCCGTACGGCCTGGGTACAGGTCGCTGCCGGAGACGGGGTTGTCGTGTTTTTCCTGGACGCTAAGGAGCAAAGACCATGGCCGGTAAGCCGGAGAGCCCTGTCGTTGCGACTCCCGCCAAAGAGGGGGTCGCGCTGGACTTCATCCGCGCCGCCATCCTCGAAGACAACCGGGCCGGCCGTTTCCAGCAGCGCGTCCACACCCGCTTCCCGCCCGAGCCCAATGGCTACCTGCACATCGGCCACGCCAAGGCCATCGGCATCGACTTCGGCATGGCGGCCGAGTTCGGGGGCAAGTGCAACCTGCGCTTCGACGACACCAACCCGGCCAAAGAGGACCAGGAGTACGTCGACAGCATCATTGCCGACGTGAAGTGGCTGGGCTTCGACTGGGAGGACCGGCTGTTCTTCGCCTCGGACTACTTCGAGCAGACCTACCTCTGGGCGGAAGACCTGGTCTCCAAGGGCAAGGCCTACGTCTGCGATCTGACCCCCGACGAGGTCAGCGCCCTGCGCGGCACCCTGACCGAACCCGGCAAGGACAGTCCCTATCGCAACCGCTCCGTGGCGGAGAACCTCGACCTCTTCCGCCGCATGCGGGCCGGCGAATTCCCGGACGGCTCGCGGACGCTGCGGGCCAAGATCGACATGGCTTCGCCGAACCTGAATCTGCGCGACCCGGTCATGTACCGTATCCTGCATACCGAGCACCATCGCCAGGGCAAGGCTTGGTGCATCTACCCCATGTACGACTGGGCGCATGGCCTCGAGGACTCCATCGAGGGCATCACCCACTCCCTGTGCTCGCTGGAGTATGAGAATCACCGGCCCTTGTATGACTGGTTCCTCGATCAGCTCGGGATCTACCATCCGCGCCAGATCGAGTTCGCCCGCCTGAGCTTGACCTACACCGTGATGAGTAAGCGCAAACTCCTCAAACTCGTTCAGGATGGCCGCGTCTCGGGCTGGGACGACCCGCGGATGCCCACCCTCAGCGGCCTGCGGCGGCGCGGCTACACGCCCGAGGCCATCCGCAGCTTCTGCGATACGATCGGCATCACCAAGTTCTCCGGCACCACCGATGTGGCCCTGCTCGAGCATTGCCTGCGCGACGATCTCAACCGGCGCGCCCCACGCTACATGGGCGTCCTGCACCCGCTTAAGATCGTGATCGAGAATCTGGCCGAGGGGACGGTCGAGTGGCTCGAGGCGGTCAACAATCCCGAAAACCCGGACGCCGGCACCCGCCGCGTGCCTTTGAGCCGCGAGATCTACATCGAGGCAGATGACTTCCGCGAGGAGCCATCGCCGCAGTTCTTCCGCCTCGCCCCGGGCCGCGAAGTGCGCCTGCGCTGGGCCTACTTCATCACCTGCCGTGAGGCCATCAAGGACGCACAGGGCAAGGTCATCGAACTGCGCTGCACCTATGACCCGGCAACCCGCGGCGGCAATGCCCCGGACGGCCGCAAGGTTAAGGGCACCATCCACTGGGTCAGCGCCTCCCATGCCGTGGATGCCGAGATCCGCCTGTATGACCGCCTCTTCCTGCAGGAGAACCCGGAAGATGTCCCGGCCGGACAGGATTTCATCTCCACTCTCAACCCCGACTCACTCGCCGTGCTGCGGGACTGCAAGCTCGAACCCGCGTTGCGCGAGGTCGGCGCTGGGGTAACCGTCCAATTCGAGCGTCTGGGCTACTTCTGCGCGGATTGCCGCGATTCGCGGCCGGAGGCGCTGGTGTTCAACCGTACCGTGCCCCTGCGCGACACCTGGGCCAAGATCGAGAAGAAGGAGGCCGCGGCAACCACGTCCGCCAAGCCGGCCAAGGCTCAGCCCCCGGTTGAGGCCGCCCCAGTGGGTGTAGCCCTGATCGGCATCGAGGATTTCTCCCGCCTGGCTCTCAGAACAGCCAAGGTCATTGAGGCCGAGCGCGTTCCGGACGCCGACAAGCTGCTGCGTTTGCAGATCGATCTCGGCAATGAAAAGCGTCAGATCGTGGCTGGCATCGCCCTCTTCTATACCCCCGAGCAGATCGTCGGCAAGACCATCGTCGTGGTCAGCAACCTGCTGCCCGCCGTGATCCGCGGGGTCGAGTCCAACGGCATGCTGCTGGCCGCAAAGACCAAGAAAGAGCTGCGGCTGGTCACGCTGGATGGCGAGCTGCCGCCAGGTGCCCCCATCGGTTGAGAAGCCGTGAAGGAAGAACGAGCTGTGCGGTTCCACAGCGGGGGCGGCCAGCATGAGCAGTCGAAGCGCCTCGAAGTACGGCAGGGATTCCGCCGGGGCCTGGGGGCGCGATGCCGAGGGCCTGCCGTGCTACGACTGGGACGTGCAGCGCCTGGCGCGCAGCACTCCTGCCTGGCCGCATCTGTTGGGCACAGGGCACATCCAGATGACGGCAGACCAGTGGGGCACCGTGCGTCTGGTGGCCGGCCCGGCAGCAGACCGGCTCTTGGTCAACCCGCCATCCTCCGGCTGCCTGTCCGCCTTGCGCCTCGATGCGCTCGTAGCCGGGCGCAGGTTGCGGCTGCTGCCCTTGGTGGCGCCGGACCACTGGCAGCCGCAAGTACGCTACGGCTGTGGTTATGTCTCCTACGGCCTGTCGATCCGTGAAGCTGACCTTCCCCTGCCCCTCGACCTGCGCCTTGAACTGGTCGCCTGCCCGGGCAAGCCCTTCATCCTGGTCGACATTGCCATCCGAGCCGGCGCCGGTGAGGTGGAGACGCTGTCCTGCACGCTGACCGTCGCTTCGGACCCCGGCAACCCTGGCACGCCGGGGTTGCCGGGCGGGGCGTTGTTCGCCCGCGAAGGAGCTGCCATGGTCAGTATGGGCCCCGGACGCGATGATGCGTTTCTGGCGGGTAGCAGTGGCTGGGACTGCGCCGCCGCCAGCCGCCTCGAACTGAGCCGGGCGCTAACCCTGCGGCCCGGCGAGGCCGTGTCCGTGCGCCTGCTGCTCGGGTACTCAGCGGCGTGCTCGCTGCAGTGGTTGCGGCAGCAGTTTGAGGGGCTCACGGTCGAAGCGGTGAGGGGGTCGCAGGGGCAGGCTCTGCGGACCCCGCCGGTAGCCGGACCCGAGCTCTGGATGCGTGAGGACCTGGTGTGGTGCCGGGCAGCGCTCTCGGCCTATCAGGCGCCCGATGCCCTGAGCCGCCGCGTGATTCTGCACCCGGTCAGCAGCGCTCAGGCCCCGCGCACGGCCCAGCTCTTGGCGCTCTGTCCGTTCGTGCAGCGTGTCTTCCCCGACCTCGTGCGCGACACCCTCACCGCCGTCGCTCTGCGGCTGGGTCCCGATGGGCAACTGCCCGACCGTCTCGGGGGCCCGTTGCCGGGGGCCCGCCCCGACCCTGGCCATGACCGCAGCGATACCGAGCTCGCCTTCCTTTGGGCCTGCGCTCGCTGGCTGTCGGAGTCCGAGCAGGCCGGACTGCTTGAAACTCGCCTGCCCGAAGCGCAGGCCCATAGCCTCTCGTGGCTCGAGTGCATCCTGCTCGCCGCAACCCGTGTCCGTGACGGCATCGGCTGCGGCCCTCATGGCTTGATCCGCCTGCTCGCCGGAGATGGCAATGGGGCGCTGGACCGCGCCGGACGTGCCGGCGTCGGTGAGTCCGTGCTGAACACGGTGCAGTATTGCGCCGCCCTGCGCGCCCTTGCCGAGGTCTTCCACCACCGCGGGTATGGCGCCCAGGCTGACCGCCTGGAAGCCTGGCAACGGCCGTTCGCTGACGCCGTCAGCGACGCCTACCGCGGACACGCCTTCCTGCGCGGCTATACCGACGTGGGCGCGCCCATCGGCGATCCTGCCAGCGGCCCCCTGTTTATCGATGTCCAGGCGTGGGCGGTATTGGCGCGTTGCGGTACGGTCAGCCAACGACGCACGGCCCTCGACGCGGTCCTGGCCGCCTGCGGTGATCATCCCCTCACCGCCCTGACCACGCCCTATCCCTCCAGTTGGCCCGCCACTATCAGCCGGGCCGCGGTGCTGCCCGGCGAAGGGCTGAATGCCGGTATCTCACTGCTCGAAACCGCCTGGTTCCTGCAGGCCCTTGCCCTCGAGGGCCGGACCGCCGAAGCCCTGAGCCGCTACCAGGATCTCTCCTTGCGGCGGCGTTGTGCTGCCGCGGACCGGCCGCCCTTCCCCGCGATTGCCCAGGCCGGCCGCGTCAATGGCCCGGCAGCCCAGGCGAGCGCCTGGTGGCCGGAAACCGCCCCCGCCGTCGACCCCGCTGCCGCGGCGTTTGTCGGTGCGTGGCAGGAAGAAGTCCTGAGAGCCATCCTGACCCCCTCGCCCGGGGCCTGATGGAATGCGTCAAACGACCTCCGCAGCCCACGGCGCTGGGGAGCATTATCGCCCTGGCAGAGGCGCGGTTAGGGTTGAAACCACGTCGTTATCCATTAGAGTAAGGCAACTTGCGTTGGTGCTGGGTCGGCGTTCGGCTCAGCGGGGGTTCGTTCGCTGCGCGACCGGGCTCTGCCAGGAAATCCTGGCCCGTCGGACGCATTGATATAGGCGGGCAACCAAGGAACCGCACATGAGCAAACGCGCCTTCACTCTCATCGAACTGCTGGTGGTCATTGCGATCATTGCGATCCTGGCGGCCATGCTGCTGCCGGCGCTGGCCAAAGCTCGCGAGAAAGCCCGGGCGATCTCCTGCGTGAGCAAAGAAAAACAGCTCAACCTCGCCATCGCGATGTACACCCAGGACAACCCGGAGTACTGGCCTCGCAACTACTACACGGCCCCTAACTGGCTGCCCGCCGGAGTGCCTGCGGGAGGCTTCTCCGGGCAGATCGCATCCTACGTCGGCGATCTGCAGACTTTCCTCTGCCCGTCCAAGACCGACACGACGCTCAGCTACATCTATAACGCTACGTTCCTGGGTGGCTCTGCCACCGCCGGGGTCACCGTGGGCGCGGTCATCAACCCCAGCAACATGATCATCTTCGGTGAGTCGCGCAACAACGGGGCCTGGGGCGTGGACGGTCCCACTCAAGTTACACCCTACCTAATCGCTAACTTGCGACTCATGGACTCACACAACGACGGCGGTAACTTCGCCTTTACCGATGGCCACGTTGAGTGGCAGAAGAACGTGACGTGGAAGCCCAGCCAGTGGAATCCCAACGGCGGTACCTGGGTTCCCTGACCGTCGTTTCGCGGGTCCTGCGAGGACCAGCCTCCTACCCCCACTGCGGCACGGTACGATTACCGTGCCGCAGTGCTTTTTGGCGACCTGTGCAATAAGGATGGGCCGTGGTATTCAGCCCCAAGGGGGCGTTTCGGGCGCCCAGGGCAACGCCCTGGGTACCCGTCCACAGCGAAGATTGAGCCCTGAAGGGGCGGACCATGCGACCTCGGTGCGAAGGTAG
>CAIZKT010000876.1:0-2917 GCA_903933565.1 uncultured Victivallales bacterium
GTGCCTGAGCCCCGCCGCTGTGTGCGAAGCCGAGGGCAAGGGCGCCAGCGAGGAGCGCAGGCCGAAGCCCTGACCGCCCGGACCATGGCCACCCTTCTGCCTTCGCCCTGCCTGCTCGTGTCAGTGTCGCCATACGTCCACTCCTTGGCTGGATCTGCGTCTGCCGCCGCCGGCGGGCGCTGATCCGCGTCGCCGCCCGCCGCAACCGTCCGCGGCTCACACCAGCAATACTCTGTCGGATGTTCCCCCTTTGGTCACAGATTAACACCACCGGAAAGTACTCCGGAGAAGCTACTTGCGTCTCTTGTTGAGCTTCCTCTTGGTGACCACGAGGGGTGGCGGGGTATGCGATAGAGTTGGGAGCTGGACGGCAGCAGCCTCGAGGAGCTCTGCGAGATGGGGGCGCGGCTGGGGGATCTCGGTGAGGGTCGTCCCATCGGGCAGAGCTGTCTGCACGGAGCACAACTGAGCCAGTTCGCCGATTCCTTCCTCGACCGTACAGTCGAATCCGGACCAGCGTTCGGCCAGATGGCGGGTGATCAGGTAGGCGAGCGTCACAACCAGGGTGTGCGCCCGGGTGCGGTCCTCTCGGCGGAGGTGGATGGGGCGTATCTCGAGGTGAGTGGTCTTGGCGGTCCGGAAGGCCCACTCGACTTTGCTGAGGTCGTGGTACCGTGCGTCGACGGTCCGGGCATCGGCGGCGGTGGCCGGAAGGTCGGTCTGCAGGACATAACAACCGTCCAGCTTCGCGGACTCGAGGCGGGCCTGCTCGTCGATGGAGGCGCGCAGCTTGCGACCGTCGGCCTCCACGCTCAGCCAGCCGGAGAGCTTCAGGCGGGTCGCCCGCGCCGCGAGGTTTCGGACCGCCGTCTCGGGTCTTGCCTTTGGGTGCTTGCCCAGGTGTTCATTGGCTCGCTCCAGGGCTGATTCCCAGGAGCGTTGCTGGTCGGCTCTGCGCTTCTCCGTGCGGTCGGCCTGGGCGGGATTGCGCCGTAGGATGTAACGCACGCCCGACCCCGGGTCGGTCACTTCGGCGATCTGCCGGTCGAACAGCTCCATCTGAAAGGCCCCGCGGTTGAGCATGCTCTCGATCTGAGCTCGCGTGATGGCCGTCAGATAGCGCATCCCGACGTCGCCCAGTTCGGCCCTTTGCGGAGCCTTCAGCATCCCCCGGTCGCCAACCAGAGTCAGGTCCTTTCCCCCGAAGCGGTCGCGCAGCTTGCTCACCTGGCTGGGCACCGTAGCCGGGTCGGCCGTGTTCCCGGCGAAGACCTCGACGGAGAGAGGCCGACCTTCGTGATCAGTCAGCATCCCGACGACAATCTGGCGCTTGCCGCTCTTGCGATCGCGATTGTAGCCGAAAGCCGCGAGAGCGTTGTGCTCTCCCTCGAAGTAGCTGCTGGTCACGTCGTAGAGGAACAGCGCCGGCCTCTCCTGGCCGGGATAGCGCATCCTGAACAGGGCGTCCTCGATCTGCACCTGGCGGGTGCTCAGCCAACTGAGATTCTCGTACAGATCGTCCTCGTCGAACCCGCTCAGACCGATCAACTCGGCAGCGGCATGGCTGCGGGCCATGCGCACGGCACTCAGACGGGACCCCTGGTCGATCACGCGCGCGACAACCTGGAACAGTGCCAGCCTGCCCTGGCGGTCATCGCCGAGAGCGGCGCAGATCCCCAGCTCCCTGGCAACCCACAGAACCGTCGCAACCGCCCCCACCGACTTACCCTGGACCAACTGGCCGCCGACGGCCGTGGCGACCTGCTCGGCAACGCTCTCGCCACGCCCGCGTCCCACCGCTCCGACGATGGCTTCCCGCAGCGCCTCTGGCCAGTCTGTGATGTTGGCGACCGTCCGCTTGACCACCTTCCCGTTCACGCGCCGGCTCTCGCGGAGCAGCAACCGCCGGTAGGTTCTCGTTCCCCGCTTGTACGTACAGTCGTCGATATACATAGTGACCACTATACTGCGGTTATTATGTGCAATCAATACCAGTCTTATGAAACTATATAGTGACCACACTAAAGACACGTGAATCATGTACTAAGAATCACCTTATCAATGAGTTAGACTATATCATGCGCCCCAGGCAGGGGGGAACATCCGCCAGACTCGGAGCCGTCGCCAGGCCCCGGGCCCGGCAGTTCTCGAAGAACCGGCGTTTGTCATCCAGGCTGCCTGTATCCAGATCGCGGTTGAGTCCGGGCAGAAGGATAGTGATTTCGTGATGCTGCACGTAGGACAGGGCCTTCGGCCGCTCCTCACGCCGGAAGAGTTCGTACATGTAGTAGGACGCGGGGGAGATGTTGCTGAGGTTGGCGAGCAGGATCTGGTCGATGACCTGCCTCCAGATGGGCACCTTGAAGCGACGGCTCACGCAGGCCCCCCAGCGGCGCACCGCGATGGCCGTCTGCAGCAGAGAGAGCGCCGGCCACGCAACGACCTCGACCAGGAGCTTTACGGTCCCGGTCCAGCCTCTGACGGCAGCCCTCTCCCAGGCCAGCGACAGACGGTGCATACGGTCCATCGGGCGCGGCGAACGCGCGAAACGGAACCACGGCAGGAGCAGCCGGCAGTGGTCATACGCCAGCAGTAGCCTGACAACCCCTCCCGTTCGGGTCTGCTTCACCATCGGAGCCCCTCCGGTTCAGGTGCTGGTCAGGTGAACCTGTTCTCGATCGCCAGCCCACTGCATGGACCGCAGAGAATACATCCTACCGGCCGAAAGGTCCAACGCGGCGGCGGCGTGGACGGCTACCCGTCCACTGGGTATGTTGCGGGTTTGACCTCAGCGCGTCTGGTCCGCACGCTGCCACCAGAGGAAGGTACCGGCCAGGCCGGCGGCGCTGGTCGCTGCCACCACGATGAAACTGTGCAGGCCAATTGCCTCCCCGTGCGGCCCCGCCACCTCACTGTA
>CAIZKT010000877.1:0-6155 GCA_903933565.1 uncultured Victivallales bacterium
CCAAGCCAAAGCGGTGTCGCGGTCGCCGTCGGAGACTTTGCCACGCGCCACATGGGCGACGCGCGATATGGACTGCGTGCGGCAGAGGGCCGCGTCCGCGGCCCGTCGACGCCGCTTTCACTGCCGGCGGTACGACGGCGGTCGTTTCTTGAAACAGCCCTGGGGTGGGTCATTCCGGGCCGCTCGGAACGAGTCGGCCCGCTGGCATGAGAGGTCGTAAGCGATGCATTGGGTGTGGCCCAACCAAGTTCTGCTGACGGCGGCGGTGCTGGGCCCGCTGCTGGGCGTGCTGGGCTGGCAGGCCGCCCGGCGTCGTCGGCAAGCCTTGGCGCAGTGGCTCGGCGTGGGGG
Source organism: uncultured Victivallales bacterium (assembly GCA_903933565.1). GTDB lineage: Bacteria > Verrucomicrobiota > Lentisphaeria > Oligosphaerales > JAFGRS01 > CAILUI01. Next base: position 351 of record CAIZKT010000877.1, read on the forward strand.
CGGAGTCCTGGCTGAGGGCGGCCTTGCCCACCCGGCGCGGGCGCGCCCTGGCGCTGCTGGGGACGTGGGCGCTGGTGCTCGTTGCCCTGGCCCGGCCGCAGGGCGGCACGGTGCGGGTTGAGTCGGACCTCGGCGGCGCCGTGGTGCTGGCCCTTGACGGCTCGGCGAGCATGCGCGCCACGGACGCCTCGCCGTCTCGCCTGGCGCTGGCGACGCAATGGGCCGCGGCGCTGGCGGCGCAACTGCCCGGCTGCCGACTGGGACTGATCGTCTTTGCCGGGGAGGCGCAGGTGCTCTGTCCACCCACCGAAGACCACGCCATTTTCCGCGACTTGCTGGCCGATGTCCCCGCCGCGACGCCAGCTCGGGAGGGCTCGGAACTGGGCCCGGCGTTGGAGCTGGGTGGCAGGGTTCTGGAACGCGCTGGCGGTGGCGTTCTGGTGCTGGCGACGGACGGCGAATATCATGATCGTGATCCGGGGGCGGGGCTCAACCAGCGCCGCCGGGGCGGGTTTGATCTGCTGACGCTGACGGTCGGCGGCAGCATTCCGGTGCCGGTGCCGGGTCGCGCGCCTGGCGAAGTGGTGACGGACCCGCGCGACGGTCGAACCGCGCTGACGGCGGCGCGGCCCGAGGCCATGCGCGCCCTGGCCCGCTCGGCTGGCGGCCTCGCCCTAGAAGCCGCGTCGTCCGAGGCCGGGATGGCAGAGGCGGTACGCTTCATCGAAGCGCGCCTGGCAGCCCGGACGGCGCCCGCGGTGACCGTCCAGCGCGAGGAGCGTTTTCAGTGGCCTTTGGGACTGGCGCTGCTGCTGTTGATCCTGCGTCTGGCCCTTCCCGAGGGGTCGCGGAGCCGCTCGGCGTCCGGCACGGTTCGGAGTCTGGGCGCCAGGTTGGCCGTGCTGTGGGTGGTGTGTCTGGCGGCCCGCGCGGTGGCTGACCCCGGCGCGGCGGCCGACCCCGCCCGGCTCGCGGGGTTGCGCGCCGCCAGCCTGCAGGCCCCGGGCCACGATCTTCCCCGTTGTCTCTACAATCTGGCGCTGGCGCTGCATGAGAGTGGGCAGGTGGACGAGGCGCAACGCACCTACCTCCGCGCCCTGGCGTTGCCCGGCGGCGCTCAGGATGTCCGCGCTCGCTGTCTGAACAACCTTGGAGCCCTGGCCATCGGGGAAGCGCAGGAGCGTGGGGCGCATCAGCCCAGCGTCGCGCTGGCTGCCCTTGCCCGGGCGCAGGCAGCGCTACGCGAAGCCCTGCGCTTGGAGCCACGCCTGGAGGTCGCCAGCCGCAATCTGCTGGAAGCGCTCGGTCTGGCCGAGATCATGCAGGCGCGTCTCGCGGCCCTCCGGCCGGACTCGGCCGACCGGGCCTCGGTCGCCGGGGCGTTGCCGCCGCCGCCGCCGGCCGCCGAGCAAGCCCCGTTGCCGCCGCCTGTCGCTCTGCCCGCGGCGGGGGCTCTATCCACCGCGCGGGATGCCGCGCGCCAAGGCGTGCCGGTTCAGGACGGGGGCGCCTTGGAGCGTCTCTGCCAGGAGGCCGGTTCGGCGCGGGAGTTCCGCCAGATACTGACGCGGGGTAGAACGCCAGAGCGCCCCAACCCGACCCTGCCGTGGTGACCGGTTGGGGCCCGCGCCGAACCACGGGGCCCGCGCCGCGGTCTGCCTGGAGACGACGGATACCGCGAACCCGCCCGGTCCGGGCTTGGGCAGCGCGGGCTCCAAACAGCTTCTCAGCGGGACAGGCGTGGGAGTCGCCCGTCACGATCGAGGCTGAGGATGATGAAATACTTCGGCGTGTCGTCGAACTCCAGCGTGATGCGTCCAGAGAACGAGCCACTCTCCCCCACCGCCATGCCCGCGGCCCCCATCCGAGTCGCGTCGGCGCTGTCTCCGAGATCGGCTGAACCCGTCTGGATCCCCGTCTCGTTGAACAGCAGAATGCGGAGCCGTGGTTGAAAGCGCTCCGGTCCGGCGTTCTTGCAGATCAGCCTGTATTCATAGCCGGGGCGTTCGGCGGTGCCGGTCTGGGTGAAGAGAATGCTGCGCAGGGGGGCTGGTTCAAGACCGATCAGGGTGTCAGTCACCATCTCCAGCAGTTGCTTGGGCAACCGGCCGCTGACCAAATCCCGTACCTGCGCCTCCAGCCGCCGCGCTTCCGCCGCGCTCTGCGCCGCATTGCGCCGCTCCGTCAGGACTTCACCCTTGAGTGCGTCCCGCGTGGTGTTCAGCGCCCTGGTGGTCCGCAGCAGGAGAGTCCCGAGCAGCCCGGTGGTCAGGCCGAGGATCACGATGGCCGCCACCATGGCCTGACGCAGCAGGCGTCGCCGCTGCTGCCTCGACTCGAGGTGTTCCGCGGTGAACCGCGGCCGGTGTGAGCGGGGGCTTGACGAGCGGTGTTGGCTGGGCGGCCGTGCTGCGGCCTGACCGGCGGCGTCCCGCTGGGCCTCCGGAGAGGAGCGTTCAGCGGCGGTCGCTACACGGCTTGCGTCATCCATGGCGATCTGCTTCCCCAGGCAGTGGCAACGAACACACCCACGCCTGTACCTTAGTGCCGACGGCGCCCTCTGGCCAACGCCCATCGACACTCGCCAGCCGGGTGGAAAACTCGGCCTCGCGATCCACGTTATGGGGCGACCCCCGCTGCCCGCCAAAAGGTCCGTGCCACCGTTCGGAGACTGAGCGCCCATGGAGAATGATCTGGCTCTTCTGCGCCACTTGGCACAGCGCTATATGGACGTCTGCTGCGATCCCATCCAGGATCACCGCCGGGACCTGTGGCGTCGCCACAACAGTCTGCAACGGACGCGCCCGCTGATCTACGTCCGCGCCTTTGCCTGGCACGAGATCCCGGAATCGTCCTGCCGCTGCACCGATCCCCTTTTTCGGCGCTGGGAGGACTGGTTTCGCAGTCGCTTGTTCTGGGCCTCACTCCAGGACGATTCGATCTTCGAGCCGTGGCTGCCGGTGCCGGCGGTGAAGATCACGCCGACGCAGGGGCTGTGGGGGCTACCGCTGCACTGGACCGGACGCACGCAGGGCTGCGCCGGGGTCTGCGACCCGCCCATCAAGACACTGGAGGATCTCGACCGGCTGGCGCGCCCGCATCACCGCATCGACGAAGCGCAGACGCGAGAGATGGTGGGACGGTTGCAGGAGGCGGTCGGGGACCTCATCCCGGTGGTGGTGGACCGTTCGCCGGCCTATCTGAATTTTACCGGGGACATCTCCACGCTGCTGGCGCAGTTGCGCGGGCTGGAGCAGATCATGTGGGACATGATGGACCGGCCGGAGTGGCTGCAGCGCCTGCTCGCCGCCATGCGCGACGGGATTTTGACCACCCATCGCGAGGCCGAGGAAGCCGGTGACTGGTCGCGGCTCAGTCACTACAATCAGGCCATGGCCTACAGTCTCGAGCTGGCGGACCCGGCGGCCACCGGCGTGCCGACGCCGCGGCGGCAGTTGTGGTGTTTCTGCGCGTCGCAGGAGTTTGCCGTGGTCGGGCCGGCCAAATTTGAGGAGTTCATGCTGCGCTACCAGATTCCGATCATGCGCGAGTTTGGCCTGAGCGCCTATGGCTGCTGCGAGGACCTCACCGGCAAGATCGACGTGCTGCGCCAGATTCCCAATCTGCGCCGCATCGCGGTCTCGCCCATGGCCAACGTGCGGCGTTGCGCCGAGCAGATCCGTGACGACTATGTCTTCAGCTATCGTCCCAGCCCCTCGGACATGGTGGGGTACAGTTGGGACGAGGCGCGGGTACGGCGCATCCTGCGGCAGGACCTGGCCGCCTGCAGTGAGTATAACTGCCATGCCGACATCACGCTCAAGGACGTGGAAACGGTCCAGCACGAACCTGAGCGCCTGCACCGTTGGCTGAGTGTGACACGGCAGACCATCGAGGAGGTGTACGGGTGAAGACCTACCGCTTTGGGATCATCGGTTGCGGGCTGATGGGGCGCGAATTCGGCAGCGCGGTGGCGCGCTGGTGCCATCTGACCGAGGTCGAGTTCCGGCCCGAGATCACCGCGGTCTGCGATGTCAGCGCCCCCATGCTCGAGTGGTTCACCTCGAACTTTTCCAGCATTCAGCTGGCGACCCATGATTACCGCGAACTGCTGGCCAGCAACGCGGTGGATTGCGTCTACTGTGCCGTGCCCCACAACCTGCATGCGTCACTGTACTGTGACATCATCCGCGCCGGCAAGCATCTGCTCGGCGAGAAGCCCTTCGGCATCGACCGGGCCGCGAATGAGCAGATCAACGCCTGCCTGGCCGAGCACCCGGAGGTGTTTGTACGTTGCAGCAGCGAGTTCCCCTTCTTCCCCCCCATGCAGCGCCTGGGGCGGATGATCGACGCCGATGCCTTCGGGACCCTGCTGGAGGTCAACTCGGGGTTCCTGCATTCGTCGGACCTCAACCCGACCAAGCCGATCAACTGGAAGCGCATCGTCGAGATCAACGGCGAATACGGCTGCCTGGGCGACTTGGGCATGCATCCTTGTCACATGCCCCTCAAGGCCGGTTGGCAGCCGCGGAATGTCCGCGCCATCCTCTCCAAGATCGTCACCGAGCGCCCCGACAAACAGGGCAGGATGGTGCCCTGCCGCACCTGGGATAACGGCGTGCTGCTGTGCGAAGCCGTGGACCCGCTCACGGGCAGGCCCTTTCCGCTGACCATCAAGACCCAGCGTATCGCGCCCGGGGAAACGGACACCTGGTACTTCGAGGTCAAAGGCACCCGCGCCTGCGGCCGCTGGTCGAGCACGAACCCGCGCCGGCTTGAGCTGTTCAGCTACCAACCCGGGGCCGACCAGGCCTGGCAGCACCTCGACATGGGCTGGGAGGCGGCCTTCAAGGGCATCACCGGCGGCATCTTCGAGTTTGGTTTCACCGACTGCATCCAGCAGATGTGGGCGGCCTTCCTCCATGAGCTGCACCATGGCCAGCCACTCAGCCGCTTTGCTGCCTGTGTGACGCCGGCTGAAGTCGCCTGGACGCACCGGCTGTTCACGGCGGCGCTGCGCAGTCAGGCCCAGGGGAGTACCGAGGTGGTGTGAGTTCCGCGAACCCGGCCCAGACGGAGGTCAGAGTACCCCACCAGATGGGCTCGGCCAACGGCGACTTGAACGAGAAGCCGGCGCACCGGGTGACGCTTTCGAAACCCTTCTGGATGGGTAAGACGGAGGTGACGCAGGCCGAATACGAGGCGATTGCCGGGACCGATCCGAGCAACTTCAAGGGGGCGCGCCTGCCGGTCGAGAGCGTGTCCTGGAGCGACGCGGCGGCGTTCTGCACGAAACTGACCGCGCGCGAGCGGGCCGCCGGGCGGCTGCCGGCGGGGTATGGTTACCGGCTGCCGACCGAGGCCGAGTGGGAGTATGCCTGCCGTGCCGGCTCGGCCGGGGACACCGCCGGGGACCTGGACGCCATGGCGTGGTACGACAGGAATAGTGGCAGCACGACCCACGAGGTCGGCGCGAAGCAAGCGAATGCCTGGGGCCTGTACGATATGCACGGCAATGTCTGGGAGTGGTGCCAGGACTACTATGGTAAGTACAGTGCGGGCGACGCGACGGACCCCGTGTGTGCGGCGGGATCGACCCGCGTCCGCCGCGGCGGCGGTTGGCTCAACGGCGTCGCGGGCTGCCGGTCCGCCTACCGCTACTACGACGACCCGGTCTACAGTAACTCCAACCTGGGTTTCCGCGTCGTTCTCGCCCCAGTTCAGCCGGCCGGGGCGCGGTAGCGCGGGGGCTTCCCTTTGCCGGGGCGGCCGCAATGCGTCAGAGCTGGGGTCCACCGCGGGGCA
>CAIZKT010000878.1:0-2549 GCA_903933565.1 uncultured Victivallales bacterium
ATACGGCGACCACCGAGATCTACACCAGGACGTACACTCTTTCCCTACACGACGTCTTCCGATCTCCCGACACCTTCCAGCGGCTTCCCGAACGGATCGCCCGCATTAGGGCCGGGGAAAGCATCACCTTTGAGGTGGAGCACTACCACCGAGACGGCCACGCCTTCCCGCTTGAGGTTTCGGCCAGCCTGATTTCCTCCGGCGGCGAGTCCTACATCCAGTGCTTCCACCGCGACATCACCGAGCGCAAGCAGGCGGAGGCGGTCGCACGTGTCCGTCTGGAACGCAACCGCCTGCACCAGCAAGTGCTGGCCGCAGCGTCGGTCCTGCCCGCCGCCACGGAGGGTGACCTCGACGCCTTTGCCGAGCACCTCGTGGAACAGGCCGCTCGCGCCGTCGGCGCGGAGAGGGCCAGCGTCTGGCTGCTGAACGCCGACGAAAGCGAACTGCGCTGCCTAAACCTCTACGAGGCCTCCCCGCGCCGTCATTCGGCAGGCGTGGTGCTCACGCGGAGGCAGTTCACGAATGAGTTTGAGGCCTTGTTAACCACCAAGTACGTGGACGCGGATGACCCCCTGACCGATGTTCGGACCGCGGGTTACGTGGAGGGTTACCTCAAGCCGCTGCACATAACCTCGATGCTGGACACCGTCATCCGCATCTCGGGCAGGAATCTCGGGGTTCTCTTTCTGGAGCACGTCGATAGGCCGCACCACTGGGAACCCGACGAGATCGTTTTTGCCTGCCAGCTCAGTGATCTGATCGCCATTGCGATGATCAACGCCGAGCGCCGACAGGCCGATACGGCTCTGCGCTTCGCCCAGTTCGCGATGGAGCAGATGGCCGACGCGATCTTCTGGGTCGCCGAGGATGGACGGATCGACTACGCCAACGCGGCGGGTTGCAGGTCACTCGGGTACACCGAAGCGGAACTGTTGAGACTCTACATCGCCGATATCGACGTGGACTTCACGCGGGACCGCTGGCCGCAGCACTGGCAAGAACTCAAACGGGCCGGTTCCCTCTTCTTCGAGAGTTGGCTCCGGCCCAGGATGGGCTCCCCTTTCCACGTGGAGATCCGGGCCAACTACATGACCTTTGGCGGCAGGGACTACAACTGCGCCTTTGTGCGCGACATCACCGAGCGCAGTCGGGCGCTGGAGTCCTTGGCCGCGAGCGAGCGACGCCTGCGCGATGCGCAGCGTCTGGCCCACATCGGCAGTTGGCAGTGGGTTGTGGCAACGGATACGGTCACCTGGTCAGAGGAGCTCTATCGTATTGCCGGGCAAGACCCGAGTCTTCCTGCGCCTAGCTACGCGGCTCTGGCCGCGTGCTACACCCCCGGAAGCTGGGAACAACTGAGTGCGGCGGTAGCTGAGGTCTTGAAGGGTGGCAGTCCGTATGAGCTCGAACTGGCCATGGTCCGACCCGACGGCGGCACGAGGTGTGTTCTCACCCGGGGAGAATCCGACCATGATGATAGCGGCAGGATTGTCGGGCTGCAGGGCACGTGTCAGGACATCAGCCAACGCAAGCTGGAAGAGGAGGCGCGGGAGAAGCTCGAATCCCAGCTCCATCAGGCCCAGAAGCTGGAGTCCGTGGGACGACTGGCGGGCGGCGTGGCTCACGACTTCAACAACCTGCTTATGGGCATCATGAACTATGTTGAACTGTGCCAGGACGAACTAGCCCCTGAGCACCCCGTTCGCGGCTACCTGGACGAGATCACCCGCGATGCCCAACGTTCGGCGGATATCACTAAGCAGCTCCTCGCTTTCGCCCGCAAACAGGTCATCGCGCCGAAGGTGCTGGACCTGAACGACGCCTTGGTCGGTATGCTCAAGATGCTGCGGCACCTGATGGGCGAGGACATTGCCGTGAACTGGATGCCGGGCACGCATCTGTGGCCGGTCAAGATCGATCACGGCCAGCTCGACCAGATTCTGGCGAACCTCTGCATCAACGCTCGTGACGCTATCGCCGGAGTTGGTAGAGTCACCATCGAGACGGCGAACGTCACACTTGACCAGGCGTATTGCGCCAAACACCCAGGCACGGCTCCCGGCGAGTACGTTGGGCTGGCCGTCAGCGACACGGGCTGCGGCATGAGCCAGGACGTGCTTGCCCACATCTTCGAGCCGTTCTACACCACCAAGGAGGTCGGCAAGGGGACAGGCCTGGGACTGGCGACCGTGTATGGGATCGTGGAGCAGAGCCACGGACACATCGAGGTCCAGAGCGAGGTGAGTAAAGGGACAACCTTCCGTATCCACCTGCCCCGCGCAGCCAAAGAGCCCGAGACGGCAGCGGTTGCGCTGCCCCCGGAGAGACCACCCCGTGGCACGGAGACGGTTCTGCTGGCCGAGGACGAAAAGTCCGTCCGTGTCACCTCACGGCTTCTCCTCGAAGCCCTGGGCTACACCGTGTTGGCGGCGGCAACGCCAGAAGAGGTACTGAGCCTGGCGGGCGCGCATACCGGCCCTATCCACCTGCTCATCTCCGACGTGATCATGCCCGGCATGAACGGACCGGACCTGGCCTCATTCCTG
>CAIZKT010000879.1:0-1665 GCA_903933565.1 uncultured Victivallales bacterium
ACCGCTCGCACTACGAACGATTCGGCACCTACCACGCCACCTTCTACCGCGCCGTGGAAGCCACCAGCGTGACGCCGTTCTCGCCGCGGGCGCTGGAACGGGCCCTGGCAGGCGCCCTGGTGGCCCTGTGTCGCCATGGGGTGCCAGGGCTGACGCCCGCGAAGGGGGCCGGCGAGATCACGCTGCACCGCGGCGACCTCGGGGCCTTCGTCGAGGCGTTTGCGCGGCGCGCCGAAGGGCACCGGACTTGGGATGTCGCGGTAGATGGGCAGCAACTCCGTGCCGCGGTGCTGGCGCGCTGCAACAGCCTGCTGGACGACTGGCTGAACATCACCAACCGTCTGCGCCAGAGGAACACCAGCCTGCAGTACCAGCAGGAGGTCGGAGGCCCGCAACGACTGCTCTACGAGCCATTGCACCCGGAGCTGCCCACGCTGCAGCCCCCGGGGCGGAACTTCCGCGCCAATCGCTCCATGCGCGACGTCGAGCCCAACGTGGAGATCGCGGTCAAGGACCTCATGGACTGGAGGGAACAGCCATGAATCGGCCCGAGATGCGCTCCAGCCAGCTCATCACCACCTTCGGCCCCGGGGCCATGGTGGACCTGCCCGAGGCGGCGATCATGGTTGCCGGCCTGGATCACTGGCACTACGACCCGACCCAGATTCCGTCCATCGAGGAACCGCGGCTGGTGGAGAAGCTGCGCCGGCTGCTGCAGGTCGAGAACCTGTCACTGCGTGCGCCGCCGCCGGCTTCCGATCTGCCGCAGGGAGCCCGGCCGGATGTGACCGGCTGGCGCTTTCCGCAGTGGTTCATCGTGCAGAACTCGGTCTCGACGTCCAGCGGGTACCGCCGCCGGCAGCTCGTCCACCTCGACAGTCTGCAGAAGGACAAGCACGTGGACCGCGACAACCGCAAGCACCCGGTGGTGCCGGTGCGATTTGTGCGGGCCTGCAAGAAGGGCCATGCGGGAGACATAGACTGGCCCGCCTTCGTGCATGGCACCGGGCCGGCGTGCGGCCGGGACCTGTGGATCGAGGAACGTGGTACCAGCGGCGACCTCGACGAGGTCTGGATCGTCTGCGACTGCGGCGCTGCCAGGGCTATGAGCCAGGCCGCCCGGATGGACCTGAAGGCATTGGGGCACTGCAACGGCGCACGGCCATGGCTGGGGCCGGGGACACGTGAGAAATGCGGGGAGATCAACCGGCTGCTGATCCGCAGCGCCAGCAACGCCTACTTCCCGCAGTTGCTGTCGGTGATCTCGATCCCGGACCGCCAGGCGCCGGTGGACGACGTCGTACGCTCGCTCTGGGATGACTTTTTGTCCGACGTGGAGACGCCCGAGGACCTGGCCCGGATGCGCCGTAAGCCCACCGTGATGGGGAAGCTGCAAGGCATCGATGAGGACGAGGTGATGCGGTCGATCCAGCGGGTGCGATCGGGCGACGCTGGGGCAGACCGGCCGGTGAAGGAGGTCGAGTTCGAGGCCCTGGCGGAGGCGAAGCAGGAACTGGGAACGGACGCGCCCGATGGGCAGTTCTTTGCCCGCGCCCTGCCGCAGACGCTGTGGGAGGCGCCGTGGATGGCCGCCGTCGAGCGGGTGGTGCTGGTGCACCGGTTGCGCGAGGTGGTGGCGCAGGTGGGCTTCACGCGCTTCGAGGC
>CAIZKT010000880.1:0-3668 GCA_903933565.1 uncultured Victivallales bacterium
CCGCCGTACCATTCGACCCACGAGTCGATGCTCTTGGCCTGCTCTTCCACCGCCGACGGGGCACATTGCAGGTGAAACAGCACCGGCGTACCCAGTTTGCCGCAGAGGCGGTACATGGCGATGGCGTCGGGGTCGTCGAAGCGCATCCGGCACTTCAACTCGCCGTACACACGGACATGGTGAATCTCAACCGCCGCCTGGAAGCGCGCCCGGGCCCAGCGGTCGCGCGGGTCCGGAGCCCAGCCCGCGATAAAACGGTCGGGGTGCCGCCGAACGCCCTCCAGGACCAGATCCAGCGAGGCGGCGATGCCACGCGGGTCCATGGCGCGGTAGTAGCCCGGACAGGCCTGCTCGTACTCTTTCTGCGAAATGTCCCACCCCAGCAGCCAGGTTGTGGCGATCCCATGCTCGTCCATGTTGCGCACCAGCGCATCCACGTCGTGCCGGTGCCAGTTGGGGTGATTGTGACAGTCGATGATGGTGCGTGCCATGCTCATAGCCTCCAGGTCTATACGGTCAGACCGCGGTGGCGGTCAGATCCACGCTCTTGCCGGAATGCGCCGAGGCCTGCGCCGCCAGTACCAAGCGCAGCACGGCGCGGGCCCGGGACGCGGTCACGAGCGCTTCGCGTTCTTCGAGAATGCAGCGGATAAAGTGTTGCTCGCAGCTCTCCTCCGAGATCGTCAGACCAAGGTCAGGCGCCACCCCCGGAGCGAGGTTCATCTCATCCTTGCCGTCGAGCTTGAGGCGCAACTGACCCGACGGGTCGGCCAGCAGACAGCCGGTGGTGCCGACCACCCCGAAGGAGCTGCTGGCGATCTGCGCGCCCCACGAGCAGTCGGAGCAACCCATACCCTCATTGAACCGGACCATCACCTGCGCATGCTCGTCGGCACGGCTGTCTTCGTGCAGCCGATCCACGTGGGCAAACACGGTTCGCGGCGCCCCGCCAAACCACAGAAGCAGATCCAGATCGTGGCTCTGAAAGTCCAGCATCACCCCGCCGCTCAGACGCTGCTCGCCATACCACGTCGGTCGCATGTCGGCGGGCCGGTAGCGCCGCGTCCAAACGTTCACCAGGCGCCCGAGGTCGCCCCGCGCAAATAACGCTTCGGCCAGCCGGTAAGGATGCCAGAAGTGAAGTGGGTAGCAGAAAGCATTCCTGACCCCGGCCCTCTCGACCGCGGCGATGTAGCGGTCCGCCGTGGCCAAGTCCAAGGCGATCGGCTTCTCGGAAAACACGTGTTTGCCGACCGCCGCACAGGCCACCACGAGGTCAGTCCGTTCCCAGGGCCGTGTCGCATCCCAGATGACGTCCACCTGGTCCAGCAAACCGCGAAAGTCGTAATACGCCGACACCCCATACGCTGCCGCCAAACGATCGGCGCGCTCGGGGATCAGATCGCACACCCCCGCCAGCTGAACCGCGGCCATGGCCTTAAGCTTGGCCGCATGCCCTGTACCCCGGTTGCCACACCCCACCACGCCAACTCTGAGCATCCCAGGCCCCCTACGCAGATCACTTCGCCGCGCCGGTAATGGCCTTCAGGTCCACGGCCTGCAACGCCAGCTCAAGCAGCGCCTTGTCCGCGATTCCCACCCGCACCTCCAGCAGCCAGCCTTCGGCAATCAGGGTGAGCTGGGACTCCGGGGCGTCCTGATCCACCCGCTGCCAACCCGTCCAGCCGTCGCGTTCGATAAAGGCGGCCTTGACATTGCCCTGCCGATTCATCGCCTGGAGCAGGGTCGGATTCGCCTTCATCGCCGTCAGCATCTCTCGCTGCGGGAAGAGGAACTGCGGCGCGTTGAGGAAAGAAACGGTCAGTTGCGCCCCATCCTCCTCGCGGGTAAACGTGCGCGACACCCTGATTAACGCCGCCGAGGCCACGCCGGTGGCGCCGGCAACCTGTTCCTTCTCGACCTCGCCGGCCTTCCAACCCGCAAGCTGCTTTGGCAAGTACGCCTCGACCCCGGACTGTTGCTGCTGCTGAATCAACTCAATGGCTCTCTGCAGGCTCTGAATCGCCTCGCTCGCTTTGCCCTTCTCAAACAGCGCAAGGCCCTCGCGAACCGCCTCTGGCACGGTCTTCGCTGCCTCCGCGGCCCGCGCCATCACGCCCGCGCCGAGAAACAAACACATCCCAAGCGTCACCATCAGCCGTATCATCACTGGACTCCTTGACTTGGTCGGTTGAGAATGCTATGCAAGGTAATGCGCCCACAGCCAAAGGTCAACGGTCGCTTGAACGGCGAAGGAGACGGATCCGCCATGGAAGCAGGAAAGATCGGCATCGGGGTCATCGGTTTGCGCATGGGGCACAGCCACCTGGCGGGCTATGCGCAGAATCCACGTTGCGCGATCATCGGGGTCTGCGACGTGGACAAGACCCTGCTGGCGGTGCGGCAGAAGGAATTCAACGCCCGCCTGGCCGTCACCGACTATCGGGAACTGCTCACGGTTCCCGAGATCGGCATCGTCTCGGTAGCCTCGCCGGACTACTATCACGCAGAGCAGTGCATCGGAGCCCTGGAGGCAGGCAAGGACGTGCTCTGTGAGAAGCCCCTCACGCTCACCATGAAGGAGGCCAAGGAGATCATCGCCGCCGTGGAGCGCACCGGCCGGCGCTTCATGATCGGCCAGGTCTGCCGCTACGCTCCCGGCTTTCTGCTGGCCAAGCGCATGGTCGAGCGCGGCGACATCGGCAAGCTCTACTTCGTCGAGAGCGAGTATGCCCACAACTACCGCGGCGCTCGCGGAGTGGGTGACTGGCGGGTCGACCCGCGCCGCGAACCGGTCATCGGCGGCGGCTGCCATGCGGTCGATCTCTTGCGCTGGATCGCCGGCGACGTGGCGGAGGTCCACGCCTACGCCAATCACCTCTGCCTGACCGAGTGGCCCGTGAATGACTGCAGCGTCGGCCTGTTCAAGTTCGAGAGTGGCGTCATCGGCAAAGTCATGGTTTCGGTCGGTTGCGTCCGACCCTACACCATGCGCAGCGTGTTCTACGGCACCGAAGGCACCATCGTCTGCGACAATACCAGCGCCGAGATTCAGCTCTGCAGCCAGAAGAACCTGACGGGCGGACCCGCGTTTGCGAGTTTCCCGGTCAACCTCGCCAGCCATAACGTGGGCGCCGAGATCAACGAGTTTGTCGATGGCATCGTCAACCACAAACCGGTGGTCACCAACGTCTACGAAGGCGCCAAGACCGTGGCTACCTGCATCGCCGTGGCAGAGTCGGCCAGGACGGGAAAATCGGTCTGCCTGAAGGACCTGCTCTGAGCGGTATCCCCAGAGCCCGCGGACGCCCCGGCCGTGCCGGGGCGGACCGCCGGATCCAAGGCGCCTACCGCTCGCAAGAAGAAACAGCCCTGGCCGCCGCTATGGTGTGAAGCAGTTTGGTGTATGCTTGGATGAGAACCGCAGATTGACGACGAACCCATGACGAATGACCCATGACGACGAACTCTGAACCCTGAACCCTTGTATGAGACTTGCAGCAACCTCGTATGACACAGGGCGCTTTCCATTCCGCCCTTCGTCCGCCGCGGCGGATGACGGGCGTTGGAGGGCGCCGCTGCGTCGGCGCCGCGGCGGCCACGCAGGACCGCCCTCCAGGCGATCCGGCGCGTCCCGGCCGGATCCGAATAGGAACCGCGCCGGCACG
>CAIZKT010000881.1:0-31708 GCA_903933565.1 uncultured Victivallales bacterium
CACCGGCCAGGACGACGTAGCGCGGCGGCTCGCTCCAGTTGGCCGCGGCCCAGCGCAGGAAGGCGGTCACAGCGCCGGGCTCGGTCAGCCCCTCGTTGAACTCATTGTAGACGTCGGTCAGGCTGGCCACCCGCGAGGGCAGCCCCTGGGCGCTGCGGTAAGCGGCCAGAGACTGCGCCGCGGTCACCAACTCCGGCGGGGCGATAATGAGGTGCGCCGCCACCACCGTCGGTGAACGCAGTCCCGAGGGCAGCACCAGGGTGCCGCTCAGACGTTCGGCCGCGCCCGGCAGCAGGCTGACGTAGCGGCTCGCGCCCGGCGCCGCGGTGAAGCTGAGGGTGTAGCCGCCCTTGCCATCGGCCGCGACCGTCGCCCCAGACACCGGCGCCAGACGGGCCGGATCACTGATGTCGAAGAGCAGGACCCCGGCAGAGGTGAAGCCGCCGACCACCACGCTGGCGCCACCGCTGACGCCGAAGACCAGGCTATTGCCCGAGGCCACGTAGCGCCGCGGGTAGCTCACCTCGACCCAGTCCAGGTAGGAGCGCGAGGCAGCGCCGGTTGAGCCGGCCGGCGCAAGGGCCCGCACCACGACCGTATTTAGCCCGGCCTGCAGGCCCTTGGCGTCCAGGGTAAAGCTCGCCTCGTGCGCCACCAGGCCATCCCAGCGACTCGAGCCCAAGCGCGTCCCTTTGACCTCGACTGCGGTCTCGTGGTCAAACTCCGCCACAGTATCGTTGCCGCCATGCAGACGCACGGTCACGGTCGCCAGGCCGCCGTCCGTGGCCAGCCCGGGCAAGTCAAACACCACGCTGCGCGTCATAAATGCCTCAGCGTCCGAGCGCAGGAGGCCCCAGAGCCAGAGGCCGTCTTCCACGGCGGCCAAGAGGTCCGGCCTGGATTCGAGATCCTCTTCACGGTGAACCCGTTCGGCAAAGCTGCCGAGCGGGGCGCCGGTCGCGGCGCCGACGCTGGCCGGCGCGACCACGACACCCGTCCCGGGTTTCAGCCAATAGACATTGCCGACGCTGTAGGGCGAACTGTAGGCGCGACCGTAGAAGTAGAGCCCGGCGCCGTCGGTCGCCGCAGCGTACGCGACGGGGGTGCCCTGACAAGAGAGCTCGAACTGCTGCGCCACCAGCGCCGCCCGCACCTCGGCAACCGTGCTGCCCAGGCCGGTCGCGATGGCCTCGGCGGAGAGGTACTTGAGGCCCTCGGTGGCGACCTTAATCCGCATCCTCGAGGTCAGGCCGACCAGCGCCTTCGAACCCGTGACAGAGGTTTCCGCGGCCTTCATAGCGGCCTTGGTGGCGGCGCTCTCCAGCTCGCTTTCGCGGGCTTCGCCGCGGGCGGTCTTGAGCGGGTCAATCGCATGCGGCCAGGCGCCCAGCAGCAGGTCGGCGGGGCGCTGCCCAGCGGCCGCCAGCGGCTCGGCGACGGCGCTGGCGGGGCCATCCGGGCTGGCCACCGAGACCACCCCGACCACGGTCGGCAGCAGCACTTCAAACGGCCCATAGCGCCGGGAGCTACCATCAACCTGCAACTCTTCGACCAGGTAGCGGCAGCGCCGTCCCGGCGCCGCCTCCGCATCGAGGGCGCGGTAGACTCCGCCCTGGGCTTCACCCACGGCGGACAACTCTTCTTTAGTGACGCGCGTGAGCGTCTCCGCCCCAGCGTCTTCGCGGTAGAGGCTGAAGGCGAGCGAGCCGACTTCGGAGACGGTCTCCCACTGGATGACGAGGCCGGTGGTCTCGCGCACCGCGCAGAACCTCCCGATCACCGCCACTGTGGCGACCCCGGTCCAACTGTCGAGGAAGTCGCGAGTGGAGACCCCCCAACTGGCCGGCAGGGTCACCGCAATCATATCCATGCCATTGGCATTGCCGTCGCGGTCGGTGACGCTCGTAGAGACCGGCGGGTTCACCTCCAAGATCAGGTACATGTCTCCCTCCACACCCGGCACCCCGGTGAAGGAATAGGCGCCGGTGGTGCTGCTAACCCGAGTGACGACCAGCAGATCCCCGCCGTCGACGCTGCCATTGCCATTCACGTCGAGCACCAACTGGACCGTGACCCCGCCCCAGGCGAGGTCGTTGACGTCGATGACGCCCAGCTTGCCGGCATCGCGCAGTGTCCGGCCGGCGATGGAACCCGCGCCGAACTCGTCGAAGATGTAACCGGTGCCGTCCTCCGCCTGGCCAAGGGTGATCGCCGAGATCACATCATTGCCCAGGGTGCCGCGAGGGCTGCCGCCGACCGTACCGACCGTATCGAGGAGGTCGGTGTAACCAGCGGGCTGGGTCTCAGTGATGATATAGGTGCCTGGCCGCAGGAGAGCGAAACTGTACGTGCCAGCGGCGGCGGTGGTGGTCGAGCGGCTGACCGGGTTCCCCCGGTCGTTGGTGCCGGTCAGGGTCAGGGTCACCCCGGCAATGCCGCGATGCACGCCGCTCGGGAACACGCCGTTGTTGCTCCAGTCGTTGTAGACCGTGCCTGCCAGGCTGTTGGCCAGGAGCTCGCCGAAGTTGTAGCCGGTACCGGTGTCGGAAGCGCTGTCCTGTGGGATCACGAAGGCGCTGATGGTCTGGCTGTCGGCGACGCTGGTGTTGTTGACCGTGCCGGTCCACGGCGTGCCGGTGGTTTCCTTGCCGTCGAGGTAGACGGGGGGCTGGGTCTCGGTGAGGGTGTAGCCGGTGGCATCGCTGGGCCGTAGGTCGGTGAAGGCGTAGGCACCGTTCACGTCGGTGGTCGTCGTCGTGGTGATGTCGGTGGCGACCGCAGCGCCCAGGTGGTTGAGGCCGCTGAGAGTGATGGTGACGTCCGAGATGGCCATTTCGCCAGCGTCCTTCACGCCGTCGTTGTCGGCGTCGCGGTAGACATAGCCGTTGATGGCGTGGGTGTAGAGGGTGGTGGTCACCTCGTTGGAGGCCAGCGCGTAATTGTTGAGGTTGTGGCTCTGGGTCACGTCGGGGTCCGGATCGCTGGCGCCGGTGCGCTCATCGGCGTTCGTTCCCGGGGTGCTGGTCCAGAACACCGCCGCGTGGTTCTTGATTTCCTCCGCCGGGATCGCGCTGGCGCTCAACTGGCCCTTGACCTGGATGGTGACGCTGCGGCCCTTGGACAGGTTGAAGGGCGCCACCTGGCTCAGAACGCCGCCGACAATCTGGAAACTCGCCGTGGTTAGCGGCGTGAAGACGAGAGTCTGCGCCCAAGTGACCGGGGAGGTATTCAGGATGGTGACCGCAGCGCTGAGCTCGAAGGCTTTACCGGCGCCCGCCGTGCCCTCGGTTACCTGGACGGTGGCCCCGCGGTAGAACTCGGCGGCAAGGTCGAAGTCGGCGGCGCGGGACAAGGTCGCCGTGCCGGCGAGGCTGTCCACGACGTAGACGCCGTTTTGTTCCGGCGTGGCCGTCTGGTCTTTCACCAGAACGCGGTTGCCCAGCGCGAGGGTGATGTCGTCGATGACGAGAAGGCCACCGCTGAGGGCGACGCCGGAGATCTGGTTCGCATCGAAATCGCTGCCGATGGAAGCCGTGGTGGCGACCCGGACCGTGGCGCCGCCGACGGCGCTATTGCTGACGGCGTGGACCGTTGCCGATTCGAGTTTCGCCGACAGGGTATCGCTCAGGGTCACGTCGTAAGCGGCATAGTCGCTGGCGGCGGCGCCGTTGGTGATGGTGATGCTGTAGATGACCCAGTCGTGGGCGTCAGCCGCGGCGAGGTCGACGGCTTTGCTGATGGCCAGGGTGGGCTCGACGAGGGTCACCACGGGGTTGTTAGCGGGGGTGCTGTCGGTCTTGGTGACCGTCGTGCTGTCGTTCGGGTTGGTGAAGGTCAGCGTGGCGGTATTGGCAAGGACCGACTTAGCGAGCCCGACATTGCGCACCGTGGCCAGCAGGCGGAGAACGAAGCGGTTGTTGGCGCTGTTGTTGTCAAAGGTGACGGTGGTATCGCCGAAGGAGAAGGTCACGGTAACCGCCCCATTCTGCGCCGGGGGCGGGCTGGCCAGGGTGGCCGTGCCAGCGAAAGCCGCGCTCAGGAGCGTGCTCTGCCCTGCCCCGCTCCCGGTGGCCGTGATGATCTGGCAACTGTCGTAGCGCAGCCCCTTAGGCAGGACATCAAGCACGGTCAGGTCCTCGGTCACGCCCTCGGGGAGCGTCACCAGGATATCGTAGGTCACCTGTTCGCCGATCACCACATCCGTGCCGCTGGTGGAGAGGACCGAGGTGGCATCGGCGGTAGCGGCGCCGTTCTTGAAGGACTTGTCAAGACTCGGTTCGCCCAGGGTGAAGGTGCCGCTGCTGGCCGTAGTGTGATAACTGTTCGCCCCCAGTGCGTCGCCGGTGCGCTCGCCGGTGACCGTGCCCGGCAGGCTGGTGTAGGTCAGGCTGGCGCTGTTGGCGATGATCTTCAGGGCCGGGGCGCTCTGCTTGACCCGCGCCGTGATGCGCAGGACCGCAGTATGCCCGGGCCGCAACTGATCCACGGCGGCGGTGACCACGCTGGCGGTGCTGGCGGTGGTTACGAGAGTAGCATAGTCGCCGGTGGGCTGAGTCTGCCAGGCCACCTTGTCGCTGAAGTGGATGGGGTCGGGGGACTCCACCAATTCCAGGCTCGTATCGAGGGTATCGGTGACGATCAGGTCGTAGGCGGTGGAGGTATTGGCGGCACTGCTGTTGGTGATGGTGACCTCATAGACCACGGGGTCGCCGGCGTCGGCGCCGGCGGTGATCACGGTCTTGGTCAGGGTCAGCGACGGTTCCTGGAGGGTCACGGTCTGGGTCGAGGCCGCGGTGGTGGTGCCGAGGGCGGTGCTGACCGCGACGGCGCTGTTCTGGCGCGTGGTGCCGACGCTGTTGCCGACGATATTCATGGCCACTAGTTGGTACTCGATCACAAAGGTCTTGGTGCCGAGGCCGACGGCGCCGGGGGCGACGATGTTGGTAAGAGCGAAGACGAGGTTGCCCCCGCCGGTCGCACCGGAGGTGCCGTTCGTAAAGTGGCCACCCGCAATGGTCTGCCCGTTGCTGTAGGCGGCGCCACCGACGTTGGCGGTCACGAGGTCCGTGGAGATGAACGTGGCGGTGGCCGCGACGTACTGGAGTCCGGTCGGCACCGTGTCTGTGATGGTCATATCCCCCGTGGTGCCTTGCGCCACGGTCACGGTGAGCTGGTAGGTGGCTGTTTCGCCGATGGCCAGATTGTTGCCGGAAGTGGCACCGTCAATCGTCTTGTGACTGGTGTCGGTGAGGGCCTTGGTCAGGGTCGGGACCGAGGAGTTCGTGGTGAAGCTGACCAATCCCGAGCTGGCCGCGTAGTTGTTGAGAATCGTCTGGTCGGATGCCAGGTTGACGCCGGCCGCCGGTTCCGCTCCCCCGCCTGTACGCGCGTCGGACGCAGCATTGTGGATCGAGCGGTTCTCCGGGCTCTGATCCACGCTCGACCAACGGATGGTAGCCAGATTGGAGAGCACCTGGGCGGGCGTCACGGCGTTGGCCAGACGGGCGGAGAAGGTGATGGTGAGATCGGTGTCCTTACCGAGAGCGATCAGGTGACCGCTGGTCACACCCAGGGTATTGCCGACGAAGGCGAAGTAGCCCACGGCAGGGGTGGTGGACGCATTATCGACGTAGTACAGGCCGGCGGCGGAGTTCGTCACGGCATGGATCTGCGGCGTGTCGTAGTAGGTCGCGCTCAGTGCAACTTTCAGGAAGAGATCGTAGGCGGTCGCATCGAGCGCGCCGTAAGTATTGACGATATTGACCTTGAAGTAGACCCGGTCGCCGGCATCGAGGCCCGTGGCGGTGGCGCCATAGGTCCCGGCCAGCGCGTTCGAGACGGTCTGGGTCAGGGTCAGGGTCGGCTCGATCAGGGTGACGTCAACGTTGCTGGAGAGCGGGGGACCGCCGTCGGTGGTGTAGGAAAGGGCCGCGGCGTTGTTAAGGACCACGTCGGCCTGGTTGCCGTAGGGGGCGCTGCCGGCGGTGATGTCCAGCACCACCGCGCGGAACTGGATCACGATCTGGCGCGCCACGTTGTCGATGTTGCTGTTCACCACATTGCCGAGGTTGAAGGTGGCCTGGTTGTGGATGCCGCCGCTGACGTCGGCGAGAGTGACGTTCGTTGGGCCGGTACCCGCGCTAGCGCCGGACCCGGTGCCGATGGTGTTGGCGGTGGTCACATTGGTCGGCAGGGTGACCGAGACCACGTCCTTAAAGGTCAGGCCCGCGGCCAGCGTATCCACGATAGTCACGGCCTGTGTGGTGCCCTCGGGCACGGTCATGGTGAGGTTGTAGGTGACCAGGTCGCCGATGCTCGGGGTGGCAGTGCTCTCCAGGGTCTTGGCGAAGGTCGGCACGGTAGTGGTGACGGTGACGGTGCCGGAACTGGCGCTGTAGTCGTTGGGGCCGGTGCCGGAACCGGTGCGCTCGTCACCGGAGGCACCGGAGATGCTGGTCCAGGTGAGCGTGGCGGCGGTGTCGGTGTAGGTGGTTTTGGGGGTGGTGCCGATGGCCAGCTTGCCCTTGAGCACCAGGGTCAGGGTCGCCCCAGCGTCAAGATCAATGGCAGTCCCGGATTTTACGCTGAGCACGTTGCCGCTGCGGGTGAAGTCGGTGGCGGCCGGCGTGACGGCCACGGTATTGACATAGACCGACCCGGATGAGGTTACGGTGATGGGGGTGGTGGGGTCGGGAGTAAAGACGGCGGGCAAGGTGTTGGCCAGGGTGATGTCGTAGGCGCGAGTGTCGGTCAAGGCACTGCCATTGGTGAGGGTGAGCTTGTAGTACACGGGGTTGCCGGCATCCTGACCGGTCAGCGAGGTGCCGTAGGTGACGTTGTCCGAACTGATCACTTTGGCCACGGTCAGGGTGGGCTCGACGACGGTCACCTCGGGGTCATTCCCGCTGGCGCCATCAGCCATGGTGATCGTTGAGTGGTTGTTCGGGTCGGTATAGGTCATGGTGGCGGTATTGGCGCGGGTGATCGCCGTCTGGTTACCGTCGATATTGAGCACCGTGGCCACGAGGCGGAGGACGAAGCTGTTGCTGGTAAAGTCGCCAACCGCGGCGGTATCGCCGAAGTTGAAGGTCAGGGTCGCCAGGCCATCCTGCGCCGCTACCCCGCCGACATCGGGGCTGACCACGGCCTCGAAGCTTTCCACGACATAGACGCCATTCTGGGAGGGCGTGGCCTGATTCTTCACCAGAACGCGGTTGCCCAACGCGAGGGAGACGCCATCGATGTTGGCGGGAACGCCGGTAAGATGGTCGGCCGCAAAAGCGCCGATGCTGGCCGTGGTGGCGACGCGGGCCGCCGCAGGGACCGTCTCCACCCAGGTGACCGGGTCGGTATTCAGAATGGGGACCGGCGCGCTGAGCGCGAAGGCCTTACTGGCGCCCAGCGTGCCCTCGGTCACGCCGACGGTTTTTCCGCTGACAAAGTCGGCGGCGAGGGCGAAGTCGGTGGCGCGGGTCAGGGTCGCTGTGCCGACGATGCTGGTCACGACGTAGACGCCGTTCTGAGCCGACGCGGCCTGGTCTTTCACCAGAACGCGGTTGCCCACCGCGAGGGTGACGCCGTCGAGGCTGAGGGCGACGCCGGTAATCTGGTTAGCCGCAAAACCGGTGCCGATGGTGGCCGTGGTGGCGACGCGGGCCGCCGCGATGGTGGTCGGCGCCCCCCAGGTGACCGGGTCGGTATTCAGGGTGGCCACCGTAACACTGAGCGCGAAGGCTTTACTGGCCCCCGCCGCGCCCTCGGTCACGCAAACGGTTTTTCCGCTGACGAAGTCGGTGGCGAGGGCGAAGTCGGCGGCGCGGCTCAGGGTCGCGCGGGCCAGGTGGGGCGCCGTCCCGTCGAAACTAGCGCTCAAGAGCGTGCTCTGCCCGGGAGCGCTCCCGGTGGCCGTGATGATCTCCCAACTGTCGAAGCGCAGGCCGACGGGCAGGGTGTCGATCACGGTCAGGGTCTCGGTGGTGGCCTTGGGGAGCTTCACCAGGATATCGTAGGTCACCTGTTCGCCGATCACCACATTGGCGCCGCTGGTCGAGAGAACCGAGGTGGCATCGGTGGTCGCGGCGCCGTTCTTGAAGGACTTGTCTATACTCGGCTCGCCCAGCGCGAATGCGTCGCTGCTATCCGAGGTGGTGTAGGTATTCGGAGCGCCGCCCGTGCCAGTGCGCTCGACGCTGGGCGCGCTCGGCGTGCCCGGCAGACTGGTGTAGGTCAGGCTGGCGGTGTTGGTGATGATCTGCTTTGCCAAAGTGGCGAGCTTCACCTGCGTCGTGATGCGCAGGGTCACCGAGTCGCCGCCGCGCAATTCCGTCAGGGTAGCGTTGACCACGCTGGCGGTGGTGGTGCCGCTGGTGTCGAGAGTGGCATAGTTGCCGGTCGGAGGAGTTTGCAGAACCACCATACTGGGGTAGGGGGCCACCAGTTCCAGGTTCGCGTGGAGAATGTCGGCGATGACCAAGTCGTAGGCGGTGGAGGCGCCGGCGGCGTTGCTGATGACGAGATCATACACCGCAGGGTCACCGGCCTGGATGCCGGTACGGGCTGTGACCAGGTTCTTGGCCAGGGTCAGCGCCGGCTCCTTGATGGTCGCGGTCTGAGTCGCGGCCGCGGTGGTGATGCCGAGGGCGGTGCTGACGGCGACGGCGCTATTGAGACGCGTGCCGTTATTGGCGTTGCCGATGTCGTTCAGAGCCAGCAGTTGGTACTCGATCACAAAGGTCTTGGTGTGGAGGCCGGAGGTGCCGAGGGCGACGATGGTCTTCAGTTGGAACACGAGGGAGCCGGCGGCCGCCCCGGTGGTGTTGGTGGTGATGTCACCAGCGGCGATCTGAACGCCGCCAGCCAAGTTCGAATAGGCGGTGTTGCTGACGTTGCCGAGGGCGGTGACGCTGTCCGCGGAGCGGAAGTAGGCGGTGCCCGCGACGTACTGGAGTCCAGCCGGCACCGTGTCCGTAAGGGTGATGTCTGCCGTCGTGCCTTCCTCGACGGTGACGGTGAGCTGGTAGGTGGCGATCTCGCCGATGGCCAGATCGTTGCCGGTGGTGTTACCGATGGCCGTATAACTGGTAGCAGTGAGGGCCTTGGCCAGGGTCAGGTAGCGAGGCGTGGTGAGGTTCACCGTCGCGCCCACGCTGTAGTTATTGAGGGCGGTGGTATTGAGGATGACCGGGGTGTTGTCGGTGGGCGCGGCGACGCCACTGCCGTTGCGTTCGCCATACTGACCGCCCGAAGCCCCGACCAAAGAGCTGGTCGTGGGGTTGGTGCCCGTGGGGTTCGATGCCGTCCCCTTCGTACCCGGCAGACTGGTGTAGGTCAGACGAGCGCTGTTCGCCATCTCAGCGCGCGTGTCCGCCGTGGTCGAGACGGTACCGTTGACCGTGATGGTGACATCCCCGCTGGAAACCTCCGGCGCGAGGGAGGTGAGATTGACCGTGATCGTGCCGGTGGCGTTGACGCCGGGCAGTGTGACTGAGCCGCCGGCATTGGTGATGGCGCCGCTGGTGGAGGTCGTGTCGGTACCGCTGGGCGTGGTGACGGTAATACTGCTGAACAGCACGTTGGTCGGGAGCGCGTCGGTGAGTACGAGATCGAAGGCGGTCGTCTGAGGGACAGGCGTCCAGTTCACCGGCGGGGGCGGCGTCGAGGTGGTGCGGACTATGGTCAAGACGTAGGCCCCCGTGGTACCTGCGTTGGAGCCCCTCGCATTGACGTAGTAATCGCCCGCGTAGACGCCACCGGGGAGCGGATAGACCAGCCGGGCATTCAGGCCGCCGCCACTGTTATCGTCATAGGCCTGCACCTCGCCGCCATTGACGTTATTTAGGAGTCGGATGTAGGGATCAACTGAACTGCCATTCTGCTGCATCGTGATGGTTAGACTATCATTCGGTCCGGCGCTGATGCGGAAGTAATCATCGTTGTTTGCGGCCACGCTCCCCGTAGCCGTGGCGGTATAGGTCCCGCCACCGGTGTTCGTGAAAGCGTATCTCAGGTCGGTGGCAGTAGCCTCCGTATCGTTTGGCTCGGTTTCTGTGACCACGGAACCCGCACCTAACGCCAGGGCGAACGTCTTGCCATCGTTGCTGGTGCCGCCGTTCACATAGACCTGGTATCCAGGCACAACTTCGCCCGCGGCGTCGAAGTCGGTCGCCCGCGTCAAGGACATGGTGCCGCCGATGGAAGCCACCGTGTAGATCCCGTTCTGCGAGGCCGTTGCCTGGTCCTTCAGGAGAATACGCTGACCAACCGTGGTGAAGGTCACTGCATCGATGGTTGTCGAGGCACTGGCCAGATTGGTAAGGTTGCCTGTGGTGGCCGCGCTGACCGCCGGATTCCCGCTGACGACGGAGAACGTCAACGACGTGGTATTGATGGTGGCCACGGCCGCGTCGAGGGCGTAGGTCTTGCCGGCGTTGCTGGTGCCTGCCGAGACGAAAGCACGGTAGCCCAGCGTCATTTCCGCTGCCGTGTCGAAATCGCTAGCGCGGTCCCAGGTGCCGGTGACCGCATCCACCACCTTGTAGATGCCGTTCTGGCTCGGTGTACCCTGATTCTTGACCAACACGCGGTCGTGGTCGGCCAGGGTCACCCCATCGATGGCGGTCGGGGCACTGGTGAATTGACCCGCTAAACCGGCGCCACCCGAGGCGTTGAAGGCGCCCGACGCCAGTGCGGCGGTAGTCGCCACCCGGACGGCAGGCGCGTATGGGGCCGGATGGGCGGTGTTGTTCGAGAACTTGATCTGGTAGCTGAAGGTATCGCCCGCGTCCAGAGAAGCAGTGGAAATGGTCTTGGCCAGGTTATTGATCTGGGGTTCGACGATGACGACGGTGTTGGTCGCGTCGGCAGGCGAGGCGTCGCCGACCTGGGTGTTGGTGGTGCTGCTCAGAATAGAGGCCTGGCAGGTGTTGCTGAGCGAGGTGCCCGCCTGCTGGGCGCTGCCGTCTGTCGCCGTGGCGTCGCGGTCGTTGGAGACGAGGGCGTTGAACTCGATGACGACGTACTCGGCGTCGACGTCACTATCCGTGTTGACCAGGGTGCCCAGGCGGAAGAGGACGGCCGTGCCGTCGGTGTAGGTATCGACATCTGAGGTCCGCAGGTTGGATACCGTGGCATCGAAGGGGGTACTACCACCGATGGCGAGGCCATTCGGTCCGCTAGTGGCAAGGGAGACGCTGCCACTGTTGCCGCTCAGGTTCAGTTCGGTTGTTCCGGTAAGGGCCGGGGCGGTGCCGACCGCGGTTGAGGCGATGCCGACGCCGCCGGTGGAGACGAAGGCGACGCGGGCGCTGCCGTCGTCGAGGTAGCGCAGGCCGGCCGGGAGGTTGTCCTGCAGCATGAAGTCGGTGAAGGTCCCTTCCGGCAACTGCGCCACCAGACGGAATCGCACGATTTCACCCAGGGCGGCGTAGGGATTGGCCGTATGACTCTCGGAAGAGCTGGCGATGCTCTTGGTCAGAGTGGGGACGGTGGAGGTAACGGTGACCGTGCCGGAACTGGCCGCGTAATTGTCGAGGGTGTCCTGGCTCAAGGTGGCGGCATTGACGCCGGTGGCGGGAACCAAACTGCCGCCGGTACGCGCATCCGAGGCGGTATTGTAGCCGGAGCGGTCCACCGGACTCTGGTCAAGGCTGGACCAGCGGATGGTGGTCAGGTTGCTGACCGTCTGGTTGGGCGGCAGCGCCGTGGCCAGTTGCGCCGAGATGGTGACGGTCAGGGTGACGTTCTTGCCCAGGGCAATGCGCTTGCCGGCGGCCACGCCCAGGGTATAGGGGCTGGCGACCGTGAAGGCAAAGTCGCCGACTGCCGGAGCGACGGCGGTACCGTCCACATAGCAGGTACCGGCACCGGCCTGGGCCACGGCTTCGACCGTGGGCGAGGTGTAGTAGGTGGCATCCAGGATGTCCTGAATAAACAGATCATAGGCGGTGGTGTCGCTGGCGGCGTTGCCGTTGGTGACGGCGATCTTGAAGTAGATGAGGTCACCCGCATCCACGCCCGTAATCGGGTCAGTGCTGTAGGTTCCGCCCTGGGTGGTGGACTGCGTTTTCGTCAGCGTCAGTGTCGGTTCGACGAGGGTGACATTCTGGGACGCGGCGACGGTGGCGGTGGCGGGGGTAGCGCCAGTGTAGCTGAAAGCGGCGGAATTGCCGAGGCTGGTACCGACCTGATTGCCGGGCGAGGACGGCAGCGTGTTCTGGTCGAGCACCACGGCGCGGAAACGGATGACGACCTGCTCGGCCGTGCCGTCGGAGCTGTTGCTGTTGACGATGTTGCCCAGCGTGAACGTCACTTTGTTGCCCGTGCCGCCGTTGGCGTCACTCACGGCAACATTGACCAGCGGCGGTCCGCTGATGGCATTGCAGGTGACGTTGGCCGGCTTGGTCAGGGAGACCACTTCGAAGAAGGCCATCCCCACGGGCAGCGTGTCGACGATGGACACTCCCGGAGTGGTTCCTTCGGGCACCGTAACCGTAAGGTCATAGGTCACGAACTCGCCGATGGCCGCCTGGGTGCTGCTGTTGCCGTTGGTCACGTTGTCGATTTCCGTGCTGAAAAACGCATTGGCATAGGACGGCACCGTCGTGGTGACGGTGACGGTGCCGGAGGTGGCGCTGTAGGTGTCCGGGGACGGTCCGACGCCGGTGCGTTCGTGCGACGCTGTATTGAGGGTGGAACGGTTTCCCGTCCCCAATGCCAAGGGCAGGCTGGTCCACTGGATGCTGGCGGAGTTGTTATAGGTGGTGTTGGGGGTGGTCCCGATAGCCAGGCTGCCCTTGAGCACGAGGGTCAGGGTCGCCCCTCGGGCCAGGTCAATGGCCGGCGGGGTCAAGGACCTTACGCTGAGCACGTTGCTGCTGATGGTGAAGTCACCGGCGACCGGCGTGCCGGCCACGGTGTTGACATAGACCGACCCGGTCGAGGTGACTGAGATGGGGGTGGTGAGGTCGGGGGTGAAGACCGCGGGCAGCGTGTCGGCCAGGGAGAGGTCGAAGGCGCGAGTGTCGGCAGCGGTACTGCCGTTGGTGATGGTGAGCTTGTAGTAGACGGGGTTGCCGTAATCCTGGCCGGTCAGCGAGGTGCCGTAGGTGACATTGTCCGCACTGACCAGTTTGGCGAGGGTCAGGGTGGGTTCGACCACGGTCACGGTCTGCTGGGTCGCATTTACCGCGTCCCCCGTCGTGTAGGTAAGCTGGGCGTTGTTGTATAGGGCGGTGGGAGTCGTATTGGCGTTGGCGGCGACATCCAGGACCACGGCCTTGCAGACCACGGTGATGGTATCGCTGGCGGCGAGGGAGGCATTGTTGTTGGTGATGTTGCCAAAGTTCAGGGTCAACTTGTTGGCGGTACCGCCGCTGTCGTCGCCGAAGGTGATCTTGCCGGACTCCGTGGCCGTAACCGGGAAGGTAAGGGATTCGAGGCCGTTGGCCGAACTCATATCAGCAGGGGTGGACCGGGTGATGCTGGTGACTTCCTGGAAGGCCAGGCCGGTACTCATGGTATCCACCACGGTCACGCTTTGGGTGATGCCCTGCGGCACGGTCACGGTGAGGGTGTAGGTGACCAGTTCGCCGATGGCAGCCTGGACGGAGGCGACGTTGCCGGCCTCGGTCAGTTCCGTGGTCTGGATCTTGGCCAGCCCCGGCGTGGTCAGGGTGACGGAGGCGTTGGCCGAGGTGCGGGTGTAGTCGTTGAGGGCGGGGGGCCCGCTGCCGGTGCGCTCAGCGGTCGGCGTGCCTGGCATACTGGTCCAGGTGACGGTGGCCTGGTTGCTGTAGGTGGCGTTGGCGGACAGCGAATACGCGAGCGTGCCTTTGACCACGACCGTGAGGGTGGAACCCGTCCCGAGGTGGATGTCGGTCGAGCCGGAGGCAAACCCGAGCACATCACTGGCGATCGCAAAGTCCCCGGTAACCAGAGTATGGGCGACCGGCGACGAGCCCTTGGTGATGGTGCCGGTCGAGGCCACGCTGACGACGCTGGATGTCCCGGCCCCCAGGGTCGTGGTGAGGGTGTCGCTCAAGGCCAGGTCGCAGGCGGTCGAGTCGGTGGCGGCGCTCGCATTCGTCAGGGTGATCTTGTAGTAGACAGTGCTACCCGCCTGCAAACCGGTGCTGATACTCGCGGCGTAGGTGCCCGGCGCCGGACCGGCAACTTCCGGCGCGACCAGCTTGGCGATGGCCAGGGTCGGCTCGACAATCGGCGCGGTAACGGTGTCGGTACTGGTCAACCCCAACGCCGCGGTGGCGTCTGCCGTGGCGGAGTTGATGAGGCTGCCAGGAGCCTGAACCGTGTCGAGGTTGAGGACGCGGGCCTGGTACTCAATTGCGAAGCTCCGGGTGCCGAGGCCGCCGGTGCCGGGAGCGGCTATGGTGGTAAGAGCGAAGACGAGGTTACCCCCGCCGTTCGGCTCGGAGGTGACGTTCGTAAAGTCGCCGTCCGCAATGGCCTGCCCGTTGATGCGGGCGGTGCCGCCGACGTTGGCGGTGACGCTGTCCGTCGGCGAGCGGAAGACGGCGGTACCGGGGACGTACAGGAGCCCAGTCGGCAGGGTGTCGGTGAGGGTGAGGCCGCTGGTTACGCCCTGCTGGACGGTCACGATCAACTGGTAGGTTGCCACCTCGCCGAGGGTGAGGTTATTGCCCAGGGTGTCGGCGAAGGACGAGGCGACCAGTTGCTTGTCGAGGCTCAAGGCCTTGGGAATCTGCGTGTTGACCGTCGCCGAGCCGCTGTAGTCATTGCTGCTCGGGCTCCCGGAGCCGTCGCGTTCACCGGTCGTGGCGCCGGCGGCGCCGGGGGTGGTGGTGAGGGTGCGGTTGCCAAGCGCGTCGGTGAGGGTCGTGTGAAGGCTACCCTTCGCCGTACCGGTTGGGCCGGGGAGGCTCGTCCAGGTCAGGTTTGCCGTGTTGGCGACAGCGGCCTGGTTGACCACAATGGTCTGAGCAATCGTGCCGGTCAGGGTGACCACCAAGGTCTGATTTGTGGTCAGATCGGTGCGGTCATCCGTCGCCACCGCCAGGGTGCTGAAGGCCTGACCGGACAACTGGAAGAGGCCGGTGGGCGACGCCGACGAGTCAATCGTCGCGGTGTTACGCACCGCCGTCCAGGAACTGGCCACGAAGCCGGTCGGCAGGGTGTCGGTCAGGTTCAGGTCAAAGGCGTTGGCGGTGGAGCCGGCGGTGTGCGCCACGGTCAGGGTGTAGACAAACGGGTCACCGGCGTCGCCCTGGCCGTTGGCCACGCCGTTGACGGTGACCGCCTTGGCGACGCTGAGCAGCGGCTCCACCACGGTGACCGTGGCGCCGCCGGACTCGCGGACCGGCGTCGTACCGGCGAGGACCTCAAAGCAGTTGACCCGGCCGCTGGCATTGGTCTTGGTGACCACGACGTTGTCAACGCTGAAGTTTGTATTTCCGCTCATGCCAATGGCGATACCGTGGAAGACCTCGCCGACGTAGTTGGTGTTCCCCGTGTCTCCCAGCGGCACCGCGTAGCTCTGCGTGGACACACCGTCCACTGTGACCGAGAGGGTGAGCTGCCCATCGGTGGCGCTCTTGGTCATCGTGAAGAGGAGGGTGTGATAGGCAATGGTATCAGGAACGCGACAGCCTGAGAACGACAACAACAAGGACGTATCAGCTCCCGACAGGACCGGCGCGGTGCCGCCGACTTCGCGGAAGAAGGCACTGTCGCCGGCCGTGCCAGTGCGCAGGGCGACGAAGTAGCCGGAGTCGTCGTCATAGGTACTCCACGAATCGCCGCCGGAACCGTGCGTGCCACCGTCGTTGTAGAAGCCGAGACGGACGTTGTTGTCGGTGGAGGTTAGGCTGCCGGTAATGAGGAAGGCCATGCTCAGGCTGAGCGATTCCCCGGGACGCAGCACCACGGCGTAGTCGTCGGCCGTTGGGTTATACGAGGGGGCGAATGAACCCGCGAAGGCGCGGTTGGTGAAGCCGGGACTCGCCGCCAGAACACCGCCAGAAGCGGCAAGGGAGCTAAACGCGCTGGCCCATCTCCAGGTCATTCGGGCACCGGCGCCGGTGGTGATGTCGGCGTCGGGGAAGGTCTCACTGGCGATCGCGGTGGGGGTCGCGCCCAGGTCCGTGTTGTTGACCACGACGTCGTACTCGATGACGGCGTACTGGTTGTTGCCGGCATCGACGTCGCTATTGACCACCGTACCGAGGTCGAAGGTCAGGTCGGTGCCGTGGCTGAAGGTCGTGGGCGCGGCCGGATTGGCGGTGCTGGCGGAGGTCGGCGTGATGACTACGGAGGGCACCGACGTCAGAGCAGCCAAGTGCCCGCCGCTGATGGTGGTAGAGGTCACCTGACCGCTCGCCGAAGAGAAGAATCCGACCCGGGCCGACCCGGCGATGTACTCCAGTCCGGCGCCGAGGTGGTCAAGCAGTTTGAGGCTGTTGACCTGGCCTTGGTAGAGCTGCGCCGCGAGGCGGAAGCGGACAATCTCGCCGTAGGTCGCATTGGCCGCCGTGGCGGAGGCGGTGGTGGTGTGGTCCTCGGAGGTCTCCACAATGCTCTTGGCCAGGGTCGGCGCGTAGGCCAAGGTGGTGATCGAGGCGACGACAATCGTCGTGCGGGTGTAGTCGTTGGCGTCGAGGCCGCTACCGGTACGCTCGTCGCTCGAGTCGCCGTCGACGCTGGTCCAGGTGACCGTGGCGAAGTTGTCATAGGTCGTATCCGGCGTGGTGGTGGCCGCCAGCGAGCCCTTGATGACGACGACCAGCGAACTGGCCTTGGCCATGTCGATATTACGGCCCGCGGCGAGGCCCAGGACATTCGTCGTGATGGCGAAGTCAGCGGTATCGAGGGTATTAAGGACGCCATCGGTGACGGACACGGTGCCGGTCTTGGCGACCGAGTAAATCGGGGTGGTGGCGTCCGGGGTGAAGACTGTCGGCAGGGTGTCGGTGAGCACGAGGTCGTAGGCCGTGGCGTCGTTGGCGGTATTGGCGTTCGTGATAGTGATCTGGTAGTAGACCACGTTCCCGGCGTCCTGACCGGTGAGGGTGGCGCCGAAGGTCCCGGGGGCTCCGGCCGTCCCGGAATTGTCCGCGACCAGCTTGGCGATGGTCAGGGTGGGCTCGACGCTATGTACGGTCTGGGTCGCCGTAGCCAGGGAGGTGAGGTTGCTCTTGAAGGCAGCACTGTTGGTGGAGGTTTCGTTAATGTCGTTGGCCGTGATGTTCACCAGTCGCGCCACCACCTGGACCACGATCTGATCGGCGGCGGCGACAGTGCCGTCCGTGCTGGTATTGACCACCGTGCCAAAGTCGAAGGTCGCACGGTCGTTATAACCGTCTGCGCCAGCGAGGTTGGCGAGGGTGGCCGCAGCGCCGACCGCCAGGCCGGTGACGGTGAGGGTACCGCCCGTCTGCACCGCGTTGGTGGTGACACCGCCGATGGAGACCACGGTCGCGCTTTCAATCGCCAGGACCCCGGGGCTGACAGGCGCATCGTCCACAATCGTCACCAGGTTGGTCGTGCCCTCGCCAAAGCTTGCCGTGAGGTAGAACGTCGCCGTCTCGCCGATGGTCAGGTCGCTGCCTGCGGTGTTCGCATCCGAGGTGGTGGAGATGGCCTTGGTCAGGGCGTAGGTGAGGAGCGCGTTGCGGGTCAGGGTATCGGTCCGGGTGTAATCGTTGTCCCCGCCCGCGCCGGTACGACCGCTGGTGTCGGTTCCGGCGGCATCGCCGGCGATGGAGAGCCAGTCGCAGACCACGGAATTGCCCAGGGCGGTGCCGTTGGTCACCGTATCCCGAACCTTGACCCGGTAAATCAGCTCAAAGGCGCCGCCGGGCGGAACATCAACGGTGTCATCAGAATTCCCGCGGCCCCAAGTCAGGACGTTTCCGGCAATCGTCGGCGTGCCTTTGAACCCGCCGATGGCCACGGTGTTGATCTTGGCGCTCACGAAACTGTCGAACACCATCGCCGCGTTAATGGTATCAGCGATGTTCAGGTCATAGGCAATCGCGCCGTACTGGGCCGCGTCTACCATCGTCAGGATGACGCGGTACTCGATGACGTCGCCGGCATCCGGCTGGGTCCAGGCGCCGTCGGAGTAACTTCCCCCGACCCCGTCACGCGTCCAGTTACGCGCCTGTTTCGACAACGCAGAAAGCGGCTCCGTTTCAGGTTCAACAATGTCCAGGTTCACACTGCTTGTGCCCTGCGAACTGCCATTGGCTGTCAGGGTACCTGTGTTCGTGAGGTTGGCCAGACGTTGGTTGCCGGCGATGTTCAGCACCCGGGCGACGACGCGCACGACGATCTGGTCGGCGACGCCCTGAGCGACGTTATCCCCGGTGTCCACCACCGTGCCGAAATCGAACCTCACTTTGTCGTTGTAGGTATCCGCGTTGGTGTCAATCGGCGTGCCCGCGGCACCCACGGCCAGACCCGTCACGGTGAGATTGCCGCCGCTCGTCGCCGCTGCGGTGGTGTTGCCGCCGATGGAGACCACGGTGGAACTGACAACCCCGAGGTAGCCGGTGTTCGCCGGCGTCGGCAACTGGTCCTCGATGGTGACGGTCGTGCTGGTACCTTCCCCTAAGGTGGCCGTCAGGTCAAAGGTGACGGTCTCCCCGATAGTGAGGTCTTCCACGCCAGCCCGGTCGGCGGCCTGCGCCGTGTCGGCATTCGAAGTCGCGGTGAGGCTCTTGGTGAGGCTGTAGGTCAGGTCGGCCTGCGGCGCCGCCGTAGCGGTAACGGTGTAGTCGTTGACCCCGCCGCCTACGCCGGTGCGCTCGCCGCTAATGCCGCCATCAAGGGAGGTCCAGTCGGTGGTGATGCTGTTGGTCAGCGCCTGGGTGTCGGTCACATTGTTGAGGACCAGGGCGTCGAAGGTGAAGGTGAGCGTGCTGTTCTTGGCCAGGTCCAGGTTCAGCGGCGAGATCTGGGTGCGTCCCCAGGTCAGGATCTGGGGGCTACCGGTGGCTCCGGTGCCGCCGTTCAAGTCCGGATTGGTGGTAATGCCACTGGCGGTCGTATTGGTCTGGTACAGCAGACCGACCGGGAGCGTATCCACAATCTGCAGATCGTAGGCGCCCGTATCGGTGGCCGTGTTGGCGTTCGTGATGGTGACCGTGAAGCGCAGGATATCGCCGGCGTCGGGAGCGCTAGTCCCGCCTTTGGTGACGTTGGCCCAGGTCTTGGCCATGGTCAGGGTCGGCTCGATAATGGTGGTGGCGCTGCTGGTGACATTGCCGCCGGAGATGTCCAGTGGCGTGCCGGGGTTGTCGATGCGCTCGTAGGTATAGGCCACGTAGTTGGTGAAGGGCGTCGTTGCGCTCTGGTTCTCGGTGATGTTCTTCAACCGGACCTTGAGGTTGATGATGGCGTGGGAGTTGGGCGGGACATCAAACCAGTCGGTGGCGGTCATCAGGCTCAGGATGTTATTGCTCTGCCGGCCGGTCATGTCGATGGCTTGGCCAACGCCGCCGCTGACCCCGACCGCGCTGCTATCGGCAAAGGTCGCCGAGATCACGTCGAGGCGCGAGTTGCCCACCGAGTAGACCGGCAGCGTGTCGGTGACCTCGACGTCGTAGATCCAGGCGTCGACGTCGGCGGCCGGGACGGTGATGGTGTAGGTGAATTCTTCGCCGATGGTGGCGCTGGCGGGCGCCGTCTTCGCGGGCGAATCGGCGGAGACGACGGACAAGGTGACGGTCGCGGCGCCGCTCGGCCCGTAGGTCTGCCGGTCGGCCTCAAGCGAGCCGGTGGGGACGGCTTCATCGTCGAACGAGGCGTAACTCTGCACCAGGGCGCTGTTGGTCATGGCGGTGCCGGAACCGACGGTGGCGTCCACCTTCACGGTGTACGTCAGTTCCAGGCTCTGGGCTGCCGGGATGGTGTACTCGTCCGCGGTGCCGCTATCCAGATTCCACTCGGCGATACCATCGGTGGCGAAGGTGCCACCGGCTGTCGGCTGGCGGACGGTCTTGGTTACCCAGGTGCCGCCGCTGCCGATGCGGATCCCCGTAGCGGTCACCCCGTTCAACACCCCGACGCCACCGGCGCGCATGCCCACCGGAATCACGTCGCGAAGCACCGGGTCATAGGCTGGCGCCGCGCCGGTGTTGGTGACCGTCACCGTGTAGGTCACCGTCTGCCCCTGCACCAAGTTCGTGGCGCCGCCCGCCGGGCTCGAGGTCTTGGTGAGGGTCAGGAGCGGCTGCTGCACCGACACCGACACCGGTCCGCTGGTCTTCTGGGTTGCGGCAGAGCCACTCGCCAGATGGTAGTCCAGGGTCGCGGTGTTCGAGAGGGTCTGCGCCGTCGCCGTCTGCGTCAGCGCCGCATTCATCACCCGCGCCCGGTAGACGATGAGCAGGGAGTTATTGCCGTCATCCGGCTCGGTCCCGTATCCGGCATTGGTGACATCACCGAGGGTCCAGGTCATGAGCCCGGTGGCGAGCGCGGTCGGTGTGCTGATGGCCAGGATGTCGGTAGCGTAGCTGAGGGGCGCGCTGCCGCTGTAGGGCGCGCTGGCGTCGCCGTTGATTGAGACGGTATCGACGAACTCCAGGCCGGTGGGCAGGGTATCCTTCACCACCACGCTCTTGGTCAGGCCTTCCTGCAGGCCCAGGGTCAGGGTGTAGGTGATCACATCGCCCACCCGGACCAGGTTGTCGCTGCCGTAGGTATCGGCGGTCCACGCCTTGAGGAAGGTGTAGACGTTGGTGCTGGTACTGGTGGTGGTGGCGGCCGCGGTCTTGTAGTCGTTGAGGGTGCCGCCGAAGCCGTCCGCGCCGGTGCGCTCATCGCTGTTGACGCCGTCGAGCGAGGTCCAGTCCACCACGACGCTGTTGGCCAGGGTCTGCGAGGGTTCGACCGTGTTCTGCACCGTCACCTGGTAGACGAGGACGAAGGTGGCGCCCGTATTGATGTCGATGCTTTCATCGGACACCGTGTTGTTAAGCCCCCAGGTCAGGGTCTGACCGGACTGCTTCGGGGTCGTGGTTCCGCCCCAGGCGACGCCGTTCAGCGTGCCGCCGCCGGTCGAGGTCCAGCTCAACCCGGTCGCCAGCGTATCGACGAGGTTCACGTCGCGGGCCACCGAGGAGTTCGTACTGCCGTTGGTCACGGTAACCTGGTACTCGAGGATGTCGCCGGCGTCGGGCGCGGTGAGGGTCGCCGCATAGCTCCCCTGCGACTTGGTGACGTTCTTGCCGAGTTTGGCCACCGTGATCTGCGGTTCGACGACGGTGAAGTCGGCGGGGTTGGAGGTCAACGTCGTCCCGCCGGTGTAGCTGAGGCTGGCCGAGTTGCCCTTGGTATTGGGCGACTGGGTGTTGGAACCGTTGTCCAGCCGGATGTTATAGTCGATAACGATGCTGGGAGCGATGGCGTGTACGGAGGTGTCGTTCTCGCTGGTAGTGACCACGGTGCTGAAGTCCCAGGTCAAGGTGCCGGACGCTTCGTCTGCCGGGAACTTGCCAGCGCCCATCGCGGTCTCGATCGCGGTTGTATTGCTCAGTGACGCAAAGGGAACGCCATTGATCGAGGCAATGCCGGTGAGGGTGTAGACGACGTTGGTGAGAGAGCGGTCGAGCACCAGGCCGACGGTGATAGCGTCCGCCAGGGCCAGGGCCGACGTGGTGCCCTCGGGCAGGTTGATGGTCACCTTGTAGGCAACCTGGCTGCCGACGGGGAAGGTGGTGCCACTGGTGACCTGGGTCTTGGCCATGGTCAGGGCGCCGACGGCGGCGGAATCCGAGGCGGTGGCCAGGTAGTTATTGAGCGTGAGGGCTACGGTCACACCGTCGCGCATGCCGTCGGCGGCGCCGCTGGCGCCGATGACGCCGCCCCTGGTAATCGTGTTGACCACCGTGGGCGCGGGCGTGTTGGTGTTAAGGGACGTCGAGGTGCTGGCCAGGGAGGTCCAGACGGTGGTCGTCGGCGTGTCGAGCGTCTCGGGCGGGCTCACCGCGTCGGTAACCGTGACCGTGTAGGTGTAGGTATAGGTGTCCCCGATCGGGATCGAACTGTAGGTGAAGACGGGCACCGTGGTCGAACCGCTGTAGGCGGGCGTGGGATCGCCGCCGGAACCAGCAACGGTACCGCTATTGTAGGTCATGAAATCGCTGCTGAAATTCGCGCTGGTCACCGCGTTATAGGCGATGGCCGTGGAGCTGGTATTGGTGACATTGACGGTGACGGTGAGCACATCGCCGGCATCGACCGCGGTGTCGGGGCTGATGACGGTGGTCACGGTGAGCACGGGTTCGACCACGGTCAGGGTGAGGTTGGTCAGATTGACGGTGGTCGGCGTGCCGGCCACGGAGTGGGTAAGGCGGTTGGTGGCCAAGGACAGGGTCGTGGCGCTGGGGTGCCCGGCGCCCTGGTTCGCGGTGATGTTATCAACGCGGGCGATGAACTTGGTCTGTATGGTCGCGCGGTAATCGCCGGTGGCGTTCACCTGCAGGTCTGGGAAGGCCCAGCTCACTTTCCGGGTGCCGCTGTCGTAGGTCACGGAGGAACTGGTGACCGGACTGAGTTGGAGATCAGTGTCCGTGATGGTGGCATGGCTGGCTTCCACGAAGGTCAGGCCGGTGGGTAGGACGGACGACATGACCGGATTGTCCACCGTCCCGGGCGGGATGAGGACCTCCAGCATGATCTCGACTTCCTCGCCGAGGGTCACATCAGCCGTGAGTTGGTCGCCAGCGGTGGCGGTGCCGGGTTCCGAACTCCTGCTGACCAAGGTACTGCCGACGACTTCGACGTTTTCACTGGTGATGGTGACGTTGGTCTCGGCCGTCGTGGTGTAGGCGCGGGCGCCGGTGGTGGTGTCGGTAGTCCCGAGCGGGGTCTGCTCGGCGCCGCTGGCGCCATCGAGACTGTCGAAATCGACCTTGGCGGTGTTGGTCATCAACT
Organism: uncultured Victivallales bacterium; assembly: GCA_903933565.1. Taxonomy (GTDB): domain Bacteria; phylum Verrucomicrobiota; class Lentisphaeria; order Oligosphaerales; family JAFGRS01; genus CAILUI01. The sequence goes on from CAIZKT010000881.1 coordinate 22,915, forward strand.
GTGTCGGGTTGGTGGCGGTGCTGATGACAGCGTCGACCGTGCGAGTATAGGTCGTGCCGGGAACCAGGTCGACGGCGGGCCAGGTGACCACGCTGTTGGTGCCCCCCGCGCCCGTGTCGGAGGATGACGTGTAGGTGATGGAATCGGCCATGTCGAGGGTGAAGACCGCCTCGAACGGCGTGGCCTTGGCGGCGGTCGCCGTCGCCACCAGTATGAAGCGCACGCTATGGCCGACGGCGATGCTGGCAATGGAGGTGACCCAGTGTCCGGTGGGATCCGAATACACGGTCAGATCGACCACCTGAAACGAGTCGATGGGGACTGCGGGTTCGCTGATGGTGACAGTCGCGGTCAGGCCGGCGTCGGCGAAACCGGAGGAGTCCTTGGTGAAGGACCGGCCGAGGTAGGTGAAGGCAGAGGCGTCGGCGGTGTCGATCTTGCTTTCCCCGTGCTTGTTGATATAGGTCAAAGGGGCACCGCTTTGGTTGTTCAGGATCCGCGACCAGACGAACATCTCGGCGGTCTTGGCGGCGGTGCTGGTATCGATGCTGCCGAAGCCCGAGAAGATCTGGGTACCTGCATTCGTGGCGATGATGTTGGCCACGTCGGTACCGGCATTGGTGAGGGTGGTCGTAGTCGGGGCCAGCATGTTGCCACCGGCAGGAGTGAAGGTTGAGCTGATGTGGCCCTGGCCGGCGGGGAGGTCGTCGGTGATCGAGGCGGCGGTGATGAGTTGACTACCGCCGCCGAACCACTCCGCCGCCAGTTTGACCCGCACGTCTTCGCCGATCTGCACCGTGTTGCCGCTCGATAAGATCTCGCTGGTGTCATTGAGGGTCTTGGCCAGGTTGAAGCCGACGATGCCGGCCAGGTAGGAGTCCTCGGAGTAGTCGCCCATGGAGGTCGTGCCATCCACCTTGCGGACTTCGCCGCGGCCGTAGGCAAGGAAGGCCAGGGGTTCGGTCTTGTTGGCGACGGTGAGGCCGAAAGCGAGAGTGCTGGTGGCGCTAGCAGCGATGTCGGCAACGGTCTGCCGGACCACGCGGAAGTGGTTGACGCCGCCGATGACGCCGGGCTGGTAGGTGCCGCCGCCGTTGGTGGTCTGGCGCAGAGCAGCCGGGGCGAGCGCTGGGGGAACGGTGAGCGCGGGCACGGTGGCGAGCAGAGAAACGCTGGGGGCTAGGCCACTGCCGCTATAGTAATACACTGTGGAGAAGCCGAAGGCATCGGGATCGCCGTAGCACCAATCTCCGGACGCGAGAACGAGTCCAATGTTCGCCTTTGCGGGGGCCGAGCCAAGGGCGGTGGGAAGGAAAAGGCCAGGATCGCGCTCACTTCCCGCCTTTCCCGCCGCGATGAGGTAGTAGACGTTCCCACTGCCACCACGCTGCACCCAGGCATATTCGGAGCCGCAGAGGTTGAGGTCGCCGCCGAAACCAGCGGGCCAGGAGTTGACGGTCCAGGCGTTGCCGATGGCGACATAGGCGGTCACGTAGGGGGCCGGAGCGTCGCCGTTGTTCTTGAGGTTGACGGTGAGAGAGGCGGTGTCGGCCACGCCGGTTACGATGCTGGGCGTGTCGCCGGAAACCCAGGTATCCACGTCGGGGGTCTTGACGGTCAGCGACGCACTCGCGGTCGCCGGGGTCTGGGCCACATCGCAGGTGTCCTTATAGGCCAGCGAGGCGCTGACCGCGAAGTCGACGGGCTCCACGGGATCCAGGCTGTTGCCCCCCTCGACGGAGGTGGTTTCCGTCTGCACGGTTGCGTCGTAGGTAATGTCGAAGCAACTATTCTGCACGACCTTGATGCGGAAGCGGGCGACTTTACCGTCGCGCAACAGCACCGCGCCGGCGCTGTTGGTGAAGGTGGCGGTGATGGTCGTCGGGCCGCTCCCGGATGAGCCGACGGAGACGCCGTCAATCCCGCCGGCGGCGCCGCCGTTTACCTCGGAGAAGTCGTGGGTGCCGACGACGTCATAGGTCCAGCCGGCGGGAATGGTGAGGGTGAGGACCGGGTCCTTGGCCGGGCCGGCTTTACCGGTCAGGGCGGCCGTGACGATGCCGTTGGCGGTCAAGGCGGTACCGGCGCCGGCGAGGTCGGTGGCGGAGAGGAACACTTCAGGATTGGCCATGGTCGGGACGGTGACCAGGGAATGCGTGGTGGTGGTGCTGTCGAGCGTACAGGCGGCGATGGGGCCCGTGGCCAGACAGCCCAGGGTCAGTACGGCGGATACATCGCGGTTCACGCAGACGCTGGCGCCGTTCAGTTTCGCGGTGAAGGTGAACTGGGTGGTCTGCGCCTGTTCCAACGGCATTTTCTTGGGGTTGTCAACGGTCATATCGCTCTCGGTCCAGGTCAGGACGTTGCCCGTATGGTCGCCCCAGACCGGGACCGAACTGGTCACATCCGAGAAGTTGGCCGGTAGGGTGACGGCGAGAGTCGCTTTCGGGAGCGTGGTGCCGCCGTCATTCTTCAGCGTCAGGCGATACTCGATCTGGTCATTGGTACCGCCGATGACCGGAGTGGTGGCGAAGGTACCGCCGGTGGTCACGTTCCGAGCTTCGATGGTGATCGTCCCGATCAGGTCGAGCAGTTCGACACTGGTATTGACTTGAGTCGTGGTGCGGACATCGTTGCAGAGCGTCTTATACCCGATCTGGGAACCGAAGGTAATCGTTTTGTGGCTCGCCCGGCAATCGCCCCAGATCAGGATATTCATGTCGATGATGGCACCGGAGGGGAAACCGTTGTTGAAGGCGCCGGAAAACTGAGTGTAACTCCATTGGTACGTATCCGGTTGCCCGACGGCGCCCGGAATAATGGTCGGGGGCGGGAGGGGAAGGCCCGTGCTTTCGTAGGTGCCGTCGCCGTTCATGTCCAAGTCATAGGTGGAGCCGGTCAAGTCCGCCGTAACCCCGTAGTCTGCCGCTTTCGGGATGTACTGGCGGAACACCGGTTCGTAAACCGTGGGGGTCTTGATGTTCTTGACCCGGAACTTGAGCGGTTTGGATGTACACAGTGCAAGTTTCGGGCTCACATGGACGGTCTGGAACCCTTCCGTGGCTTCCGTAACCGTAGAACTGCCGCTGCCCGTAGTGCAGAAAGCCGCCGGCCGGGTGGTGACCACCGGCGTCGTGTAGGCGGTACCCACCGGGAATTCACCGCCGGCCTGCGTGGCCAGGCTGATGCTCATGTTCGAAGAAACGCAGCCGATATAATGGAGCTTCACAAGGATGTACAGCGTCGCCCCCGAGGCGAGGTCATCGCAGTAGCCGTCGCCGTCAACATCACTGAGGCCGCCGGTGCCGTCGGGGTCGCCGCGGACATAGTAGGTGTTGGTGGCGCCAACCTGAACCCACTCGTAGGGCGCGTCGGGGAAAGTCTGCGTGCCGACCGCAGTCATACTCAACGGCGTCGCATCGGGCACAGCGCCGCCAAGATTGACGTAGATCGTGTTGAATGTGCCGTTCGAGGCCCACGCCCACTGGTTGGCGGAGAGAAGGTCCTTGTCGACACCTAACGTAAGGGGCGTGGCGCCGTTGGACACACTACTGGGTACAAATGGGCCCGGATCGCCGCCACCAGCCCTCTGCAGGTAGTAGGTGAAAGTGGCACCAACCTGCACCCACCCGTAGAGCGCCTCGGGGAAAGTCTGCGTGCCGACCGCAGTCATACTCAACGGCGTCGCATCGGGCACAGCGCCGCCGAGATTGACGTAGATCGTGTTGGATGTGCCGTTCGAGGCCCACGCCCACTGGCCGACGGAGAGAAGGTCCTTGTCGACACCTGACGTAAGGAGCGTGACGCCGTTGGACACACTACTGGGTACAAATGGGCCCAGCCCGCTGTAGTACCCCACGCCCTGAAAAGTCCAGGTGATGTTGCCGCCGGCCGCTACGCCGGACGGCGCGATCTGAGTGCCGTTGGTGTAGGTCCAGTCAGCGCCGGACATCAGTTTGGCGCCATCGACGACGATGGCCGAACCGACGGTGGCGGTGAGGCCGAGGTTCCAGGCCGGAGCATAGCCGGTGTTGGCAACGCGCAGCATCCAATAGTCATCGTGATTGACGGCCGTGCGTGCCAAGGGCGTAACCGTGGTCGTCAGGGTGGGCGAATAGAGGACGGGGTTCGCGGTGTCGGTGACGGTGGCGGCCCGGGCGCCGGTACCGCCCGGGTCGGCTTCGTAACCGGCATAGCGATTGTAATCCACCGCGAGCGAGTACGAGGTACCGACTTCGCACGGCGAAGTCAGCAGGTCCACGCTGATGCTGCCGACCGCCTCTAAAACCCGGTAACCTTTGGCACGGAAATCCCACTCCAGGGTATTGCCAACCACGGTCGGTTCGAACGCCGAAATCCCGGCGCCGCCCTGGTTGGTGAAGCCGCTGAACACTGTCGTGCCGACCTTGTAGGCAAAATCCCGGACGTTGCTGTCCGGGTCCAGGTTCATGGTGACCTTGACATCGTAGACATAGTGGGCCAAGTTGGTCCGGGCAAGCAGAAAACTGTGAGTGGTAACGGCACCATGCTGCACGGAATACGGGGAAGTGACCTGAACCGTGAGATCCTGATCGGAGACCGTCATCCAACAACCGCTTTCGTATCCGAATTCGGACCCGCATCCGGAATCGGAAACCGGCCAGCGGATTTCGGAAAACTGCGCCGTGGTGCCGAAGCTGGTCGGCGGATCGAAGTCCCAGATCACCTCGAGGATGTTACCCGCGCTCGGCTTGGGAATCCCGGCGGCATCCAGGGCGCCGAGGAAGAGCCAGGCCTCGCCGTTGCCGAGGTGGCCGCCCCCGTAGTCAACGCCAGTCGGATAGGAGATCACATTCGCGTTTGATATTATCCGGTTTGCGAGAATGGGTGCGTTGGGGCCGTAGTCGACCCCGTTGTAGGTGACCGACTCGAGGGTACGAAAAACCTGACCGTAGCTCGGGCGCTCAACGAGGACGACTTCCAAGTAGGGGACGCCGGCCGGGGTTTCCGGCTGCAGCGTTTTGGCGATTCCGGACCACGTCGAGGGCGCAGCCGACTCGAAGTCGACCGTGACGGTTGTCCGGTAGGGGCGATGCGTTTCGCCAACGGCCGTCAGGAATGTGTCGATGTAGGTGACCTGCTTGTCCATGGAGTAGATCGGCGTGCCGGTATAGTCCACCTCCTGGTTGATATAGCCGCGGAAACCGCCGGAACCGCCGATGGTATAGGGGCAGCCCAGGTAATCGGTCAGGTTGAGTGTGGGGAAAGTGAAAGAGTTGTTGTACTCGCGGCCGGCTTCGCAGGGATCGCCGAGCCCCCGGTCCGTGACGTTGAACGTCAGCCGACAGCCGAAGGCGGGGCTGCCCGATGAGAAGGTGATGCCCGGGGGGGCGCTCCACGTCAGGGTGTGGGCGACAGGGTTATCGACCGGGTCGGTCGTGCATAATCCGGATTTGTTCGAGGTGCCCGTGTACACCAAAGCCGGGTCGTAGGTATAGGTCAGCGTCACCGGCATCATTCCGCTCAGCTGGAGCCAGGGATCGCCTGCGAGGGCGGCAATAGTGGCGCTGATGTCGTAGAAGCGGCCGGTATCGCCGATGTAAATCTCGTCGGTGCCGGTGTTGCCCAGGGAAAGCGCGAGACGCACCGGTTCGTTGCGGCTGATCGCGACCGCTGTGGCTACCGGCGTGTACCCGTCACCACAGATGTCCGTATAACTCGGCTGCACATAGATGGACGTACTCAGCGGGTATGAGGAACAGTAGGCGCTGCCGCCGGTAAGACAGTCGACGTCGAACTTGACCACCAACCGCTTGCCCTTGTCGAGGATCGGGAAGTTGGCGAACTTGGAGGAAGCGAAGGTGACGGCGCTGGCGCCGCTGAGCACGGTAGGATTGGTGGCGATGGTACCATTCCAATCGTAGAGAATGGTGTACAGCCCAGTGCCTGACCCGCTCTGACTATCGGGATAAACGAAAGCGAGGCCGGTGGGAAAACTGCTGATGGTGAATTGCAGGTTACGCGCGGCGGCACTGGCGGCCGGCGGATTGGTGACGGTGAATGTGGCGTCCTTGACGCCGGTGCAGTAGTCAAGGCCGGTCAGACTGGAAAAAGCGTAGGTGAACGATGGAGCCGCCGGCACCACGGTGATCGTCCCGACCGCGGTCGAACCGTCGGTGGCCGTGTTGATGCAGGGAGTCGCCGGATTGCCGCAGGTGACGTCGAGGAACAACCCGACCGGATCACAGTTCTGAGTCTGCGCCTTGATGCCGGTGATGGTGACTTCCGCCAGGGGGGCCAAATCGTCGTACCGGCTATCGCCATCGGCGTCGCTCAAACCGACGCCGCCGTCGGGATCCGATGTCATGTCGGTGCCGAAATCCCAAGTGTAAATGGTGGTGGCCACACTGTACGGCGACGGACTGGTTCCCGACGTTGAGGTACCCGCGTTGCTGTCGACTTTGGAGCCCACCGTGGCACTGCCGGTCTGAAAAATCAGCCCGGAATCGAACCCGAACTTGACTTTCAGATTCAAGGCGCGGCCCAATCCGATGTTCTTGATCTTGGCCGTCCAGGTGACGATGGCGCCGCTGCTCAATTGCACCGTCTGGCTCGACGGCGTGAGGGTCAGTTGCAGCGACGGTTCCTGAACGGTCAGTCCATACAAAGCGCTCCAAGTGCGGACGCCATCGGTGGAGAGGGTCAGGGGCGTGGCGGTACTGAACTGGATGGTCGCGGCACCGCAGTCCACCCGCACGGCAAAGACAATGGTTAGGATTTTGCCGATCGCGACGGTCGGGTCGGGATCGTACAGGTCGTCGAGGTTCCAGGTGAGGACGTTGCCCACGGTGGTCGGGTTCTGACTGGTCAGAACGGTCGTGTCGTTGGTGATTACCGCGCTGTCTTTCTCGTAAATGAACTTGCTGGACTTCAGGTCAATGGAGGGCGACATGTGACTGAGCGACTGAGCAGGGTCCGTGTTGTTGTTCAACGTGTACGTGATGTAAACCAACTGCCCGGGCCCGGCTTCGTCGCCGGTAGTGTTCGAAGAAAGAGTAACCCCGGCCCGGGCGGCGAGGCTCAGGCCGAGGATGAGTCCGAGTACAGCGCCCCAGGGGAAGAGGCGCGGACGGACTCTCTGGCGGTGCGGCCGCGTTGCGTTGGCCGGGGCAGCCAGGGAAGCCAGGGCGAGATTGCGATGGACCATCTTCATGAAGGTCCTCCAGAAGTGACCACTGTACCGATGACGCGAAGGCTCACGGTGCCGCCCGCAAGCCGATCCGTAACGATTTCGACCACCCCGCCCAACGGACCGGGTTCGGCCGGGGCGGTGAAGCGACAACGCAGACTCGAGGTCTTCCCATCTCCGCCGGGGAGCGCCTCGACCAGCAGGCCCTTAACCGCAGTTTCGATCCGGGTGATGTGGAAGGCCTCGCCATCATTGCTGGCCAGCTTCAGCACCCGTTCCACCGTCTTGCCTGCGGGCGTGTCCAGCAGCAGGAGCGACGCCGGCATGGCTTCAATTCGTGGCGCAATCTGAGCGCGAACCAGCAGGCGCAACGGCGCCGCGCCGACCTCGTCGGTGGCCACCGTCAGCGTTTGCAGCAGTTCCCCTTTCGTGTCGCCCGGATGAAGCTGCAAGCGTAGCACCGTCTTCTCCCCTGGGGCCAGCACCCGCCGCTCCAGAGCCGAGGAGAAACAGGCACAGTCGTCGGTGACCGCCAGAAGCCGCAGCGGCGCGGTCCCCGTATTGCTGAGGGTGACCGCTTGTTGGGGCCGCTCCTCGCTCCAGACACGGCCAAAATCAATGACGGGCACGCTGGCTGCCAGCCCGCTGGCGGCGCTTGCGATTGAAACCGGAGCAAGCACCGCAGCAGGAGCGGGAGCAGAGGCCGTCGCAGCAGCCGGAACCGCCGCGGGAGCAGGTGCGACGAGCGCTGGGGGCGGCGCCGGTTCGACGGCGCCCGTCAGTCGGCAGACCAGCAGCGGATTCACGGGCGCGTTGCTGCTGACGAAGATTTCCTTATCCTGCCGACCGCTGCGGCCGGTGGTGTCGAAGCGCGCATGCACCGTGGTCTGCCCGCCTGGCGCGATCTCGGAGGCGGCGACTTGGGTCGCAGTGCAGCCACATGAACTGCGTACTTTCTCGATGCGCACCACGACGTCGCCGCGGTTTTCGAGGACGAAATCATGCTCGACTACGGCGCCGGCCGCGACGGTGCCAAAATCGAATTGTGGCGCTGGGGCCATCAGCGTGGCAGGAGCGGGAGCGGGAACCGCCAGCGCGTCGACGGCCAGGAGAGATGGCGCCGGAATAGCAAGCAAAACGAAGAGCCACACGGCCGCCCGCCGCATCCATGATTGCACCGGCCCTCTGCGCCGGTCACAAGGGGACATGACCAACCGGCGCCTGGCTGTGCTGCCCGTATAGCCAACACTCATAAACAACCGCCGTGCCTTATAACAGCAACGGAGCCCCCGGTGACAAAAAAAATAGGTCACTTGGGAAGTACTCTCGATCACCGCCACGGCACCATCCGAGACCCACCATCTATCACACCATACCGTACCCTAGGCAACCATACCCGCTGAGTGCCTTTGCGTCAACCCCGGCGGGGGCATGAACAGCGCAGGAGTTCAGGGTTCAGGGTTCAGGGTTCAGGGTTCAGGGTTCAGGGTTCAGGGTTCAGGGTTCAGGGTTCAGGGTTCAGGGTTCAGGGTTCAGGGTTCGCGGTGGAGCCCACCGCAGTTCCATTGGTTTTTTGGAGAGGCGCCTGGCCTCAGGCGCGGGCGGTGGAGCCCACCGCATCTCCAC
>CAIZKT010000882.1:0-28099 GCA_903933565.1 uncultured Victivallales bacterium
CCACTCCGCCTCGGTCGGCAAGCGGTACTCGTGGCCGGCCGGCAGACGCCCGGCCACCCGCTCACGCACGGTCAACTTCTCGCAGAATGCCACGGCATCGTCCCAGGAAACGGTTTCGACGGGGTGCCGTGCGTCTTTAAAAGTACTGGGGTCCGTTCCCGCGCCCGAAGCGGACTCCGCCCCACCCAGCATGACCGCCTTGTACTCCGCCTGCGTCACCGCCACCGTCCCCATCCAGAACCCGTGCGAGAGCTGCACCTCATGCACCGGCTTCTCGTCCGCTTCCCCTTCGTTTGAGCCCATCTGGAAGCTGCCCGGAGCGACATAGGCCAACTTGAGACGAACGCCAGGCACGGTCCAAGCCCGGCCTGCCGCCGGACCCGGTGCCGACGCTTTCCCCTTACCCGTGTCCTGCGCCGTGTCCGGCGCCAGAGTCTGAAGGGTCTTCGCCCGCATAGCCTTCTCCTTCGCTTCAGGCCGTTACATCTCGAGACGTTGGCGGATCTCGTCAAGCTGCGCCCTCATGCGGGCGGGAAGACGGTCGCCGAACTGGGCGAAGTGCTCCTCGACGTCCGGTATTTCGGCCTTGAAGGCCGCGACGTCGACGCGCAGCAGTTCCTGCAGGTCCTCGGCGCTGACCTTAAGACCGACCACATCGAGGTCAGCGGGCCGAGGCATCATGCCGATCGGGGTATCGATGGCGCCGGCGGTCCCGTCCAGGCGCTCGCACATCCACTTCAGCACGCGGCTGTTCTCTCCGAAGCCAGGCCATAGCCACTTACCCTGCGGGCTCTTGCGGAACCAGTTGACGTAGAAGATCTGAGGGGCCTTGGCTCCGAGCGCATCGCCCATCTTGAACCAGTGGGCGAAGTAGTCCGCCATGTTGTAGCCGCAGAAGGGCAGCATGGCGAACGGGTCACGGCGCAGTTTGGACTTGACGTCAAGGGCCGCCGCGGTGGGCTCTGAGGCGGCCGTGGCGCCCATGTAGACGCCGTGGTCCCAGGAACGGGCCTGATGGACCAGGGGCATGACGGCGGTGCGGCGACCGCCGAAAACTAGGATGTCAATCGGCACGCCAGCGGGGTCTTCCCAGGCCGGGCAGATGACCGGACACTGGCGGGCCGGGGCGGTGAAACGGGCGTTCGGATGCGCCCCCTTCGCCGGCTTGCCCTCGGCATCCGTCAGGTCAGGCGTCCACTCCTTGCCCTTCCAGTCGATGCCGTGCGCGCACGGCTGGTCCATGTCTTCCCACCAGACATCCTTGTCGTCGGTCAGGACGCAGTTGGTGAAGATCGTATTCTTCTTGATGGTTGCCATGGCCATCGGATTGGACTTGAAGCTAGTGCCGGGCGCCACGCCAAAGAAGCCGGCTTCGGGGTTGATCGCCCGCAGGCGGCCGTCGGGACCAACCTTCATCCAGGCAATGTCATCGCCGACACATTCGCATTTCCAGCCCGGGATGGTGGGTTGCAGCATGGCCAGGTTGGTCTTGCCGCAAGCCGAGGGAAAGGCGGCGGCAAGGTGGTAGACCTTACCCTCAGGATTGGTCAGGCGCAGGATGAGCATATGCTCTGCCATCCAGCCTTCGCGGCGCGCCATGGACGAGGCGATGCGCAGGGCCAGGCACTTCTTGCCCAGCAGCGCGTTGCCGCCATAGCCCGAACCATAGGACCAGATGAGGTTCTCTTCGGGGAAATGCGAGATGTACTTCTGTTCGATGGGAGCGCAGGGCCAGGCGCTGTCCTTCTGGCCAGGTTTGAGCGGCGCGCCGACGGAGTGCAGGCAAGGGATGAACTCGCCCTCGGCGCCGAGGACCTTGATCACCTGGTCGCCGACCCGGGTCATGATGTGCATGTTACAGACGACGTAGGCCGAGTCGGTGATCTCGACGCCGATCTTGGCGATGGGCGAACCAATGGGTCCCATGGAGAAAGGGATGACATACAGCCGACGACCCCGCATGCAGCCATCATACAGCGCCGTCATCGTCCGCTTCAGCCCGACCGGGTCGACCCAGTTGTTGGTCGGACCGGCCTCGGCTTGGGTGCAGGAAGCGATGTAGGTGCGGTTCTCGACCCGGGCCACATCGGAGGGATCGGAACGGAAGGAAACGCAGCCGGGACGCTTCACCGGGTTCAGCGGAACGCCCATTCCGGCGGCGACCATCTCGGCCATCAAGCGGTCATACTCGACCCGCGAGCCGTCGCACCAGCAGACTTCGTCCGGCTTGCAGAGAGCCTCGACTTCCGCCACCCACTTCAGCAACTTGCGGTTCTTCGTCACGATCGCCATCGAGTATCCTCCGTGCTTAATCCTCAGGGGTATGACGCGGAAACAGGCGGTCTCACAGGGCCTTGCCGGTCAGGGCTTGGTAGGCATCCAGGTACTTGCGCCGGGTCTTCTCCACGACGTCAGCCGGCAACACCGGCGTCGGCGGTTGGTGGTTGAAACCGATGGCGTCGAGGTAGTCCCGCACAAATTGCTTGTCCAGGCTGGGCGGATTGCTGCCGGTGGCATAGGATTCGGCCGGCCAGAAACGGCTGGAGTCCGGGGTGAGAACCTCGTCGATGAGGATCATCCGGCCGTTCGGGTCCAGGCCGAACTCGAACTTGGTGTCGGCGATGATGATACCACGGGTCGCGGCGCAGTCGCGGGCCTCGGAATAGAGCCGCAAGGTGTTGCCGCGCAAGGCTGCCGCGGTACGCGGATCGGTCATGCGAATGACTTCCTCGTAGGTGATGTTCTCGTCATGCTCGCCCTGCTCGGCTTTGTAGGACGGGGTGAAGATGGCCTCGTCGAGCTTGTCGGCCTGAACGTAGCCGGGGCGCAGCGGCATGCCGCAGACCATGCCGTTCTTCTGGTATTCCTTCCAGCCGGAGCCTACCAGGTAGCCGCGGGCGATGCACTCCACCGCGAGGGTGCGCGCTTTCTGCACCAGCATCGAGCGGCCGACCAGGTCAGCAGCTACGCCCTGGGCCGCGGAAGGGTAGTCGCGCACGTCCATGCTGATGACGTGATTGGGCATCCAGGTGAAGAGCTCAAACCAGAACCGCGAAATCCCGGTCAACACGCGCCCCTTGTCTGGAATCCCGTTGGGCATGACGCAATCGAAGGCACTGATACGGTCGGTGGCGACCAACAGCAGCGCCTCGCCCAGGTCGTAGATGTCACGAACTTTGCCGCGCCGGGGCGGCGGCAGACCGGGGATGGAACTCTCGATGAGCGCGTGGTTCAGGTCGTACTTCATGGCCGCTCGCTCCTTGCCTGGTGAATGGAATCCATAAGTTAGCCTAACCCCACCTCGCTGCAATCTCACGTATCGCTTTCTGGCTGGAGGTGCGCGGCCTCTGGTTTTCGGCGCGGGCGCGCCTAGAGTACGATTGGCCATGGAAGACCACCCACACAGCGCCGAAGCTCGGCCTCCGACCCGCTTGCCGCCTTGGCTGCGGCGGCGCTTTGATGGCGGCCGGGCGCGCCAGGACGTCCGTCGGCTGCTCCGCGAACTGCGCCTGCACACGGTCTGCGAGAGTGCCCGTTGCCCGAACCTGTGCGAGTGCTGGAAGCAGCAGGCGGCGACTTTCATGCTCCTCGGTGACGTTTGCACTCGGAATTGTCGTTTCTGTGCGGTTACACATGGCACTCCTGCGCCGCCCGTGCCGGACGAGGCGGAGCGGGTGGTGGAAGCGGTACGGCGGTTGGGGCTGCGCTTTGCGGTGCTGACCTGCGTGACCCGCGATGATCTGGCGGACGGCGGGGCCGGCCATATCGCCGCCGTCGTGCGGGCCCTGCGTAGCGGCTGCTCCGAGATCGGCGTGGAAGTCCTGGTTTCCGACTTCGGCGGTCGCCTCGAGAGCGTCGATACGGTGCTGGCTGCTGCCCCCGATGTCTTCAACCACAATCTCGAGACCACGGCCGCGCTGACGCCCCAGGTCCGCAACCTTGCCGACTATCAGCGCAGCCTGGCGGTGCTGGCCCACGCGACTGCCACGGCCAGCCGCCGGGGTGGCCGACCCCGCATCAAGTCCGGGCTGATGCTGGGCTTGGGGGAGGACGCGGCGGACCTGCGGGCGACTTTGGGGGATCTGCGCCGTAGCGGGGTGACGATCCTGACCCTCGGACAGTATCTGCCGCCCTCCGACAGGCATTGGCCATTGGCCCGCTACGTGACGCCGGAGGAGTTCAAGGAGTGGGAGCACATCGCTGGGACGGAATTTGGCTTTGAACGGGTGGTCAGCGGCCCGCTGGTACGCAGTTCCTACCTCGCCGAACAGGCCGCCGGCTCTCAGAAGGCGTGAAAGAATGCGGGTCGAGGGTCGAGGGCGCTTTCTTCGCAGCTGCTCATGGGCGCCAGGACTGCGCCGCCTCGATCATCGCCCAGAGGTTCTCCTCCGGGGTCTCCTTGCCGACCTGGTCACCAGTTCCCACAATGACTCGAGGACTACCCGCGAAAGCCTGCAAGATCTCGGCCACTTCCCGGCGGGCGTCGGTGGGCCCGCCGCGGATTAGCGTCTCGACCGTATGCACGTTGCCGTTCATCGTGGTGCGGCCGCTCAGGGCCGAGGCCACCTGCCGCAGCCCGGCGGCTCCGTCAACGTCGCCGCCCGGCGCTCGCTCGAACGGGCAGACACAGTCGATGCCGAGCTCCGCAAAGTCGGCCACCGTCTCGAGGCAGCGTCCGTGGAAGTGGACATGGAGCAGGCGCCCGTGACGGTGTACTTCCTCGGCGACGGCCCGGATGACCGGTTTGTCCCACTGCCGCCACAGGGTTGGCCCCAGCAGCGAGTTGCAGCTCCAACTGCAGCCGATGCAGAAACTCTCCAAGGGCGTGCGTTCACACAGCACCCGCGCTAGCCGCACCAGGCGGTCGATGTAGCGCGCCTGGATTGCCTCCAGCCGGGGCCGCAATTCGGGTTCGTACAGGTCCATAATGCCGGCCTCGAATCCGCCACCACGGGCGCCGGCCCAGAAATCGAAGAAGGGGACCCCCAGCCAAGCCTCGAGCAGGTAGGTCTCGCCGACCTCCTCCCAGGCCTTGATCAGCGCGGCGACATTCGTATCCTCGGGCTCACCGCCAAAGGCGAGGCATTCCCAGGCAGGCAGATCGCGGGCGAGGTCCTTGAGGGGCCTTTCCGTACTCCAGCTCGGCTCGTCACGACTGAAGCGCGCCGCGCTGGTCAGGTCGCCCCGCGGGGTCCGCAGAGCAGTGCGGATCTCGAGGGTGTCGGCGTCCACCCAGTGTTCGCTGGACCGGGCGCTGACCTGCGGGTTCGGCGGCCCGGCAAAGGCCACGCCCCAGCCTTCGCAACCGAAATGGGAAAAAGCGTGTTTGAGGGCCGCGTGGAAAGGGACCTCGCGCTGGAAGCGGATCATGTCCACCCCCAGCATTCTGGCCGGATAGTAGTACCACAGCTCCGGCGCCACCGGCGGGCGGTCTACCGGCAGGCCGCGATACGCCCGTAGCAGGCGCTGCTTGGGGGTCAAGAGCGGCATTGGCATGAAGGTGTTCCCGAGAACGACGGCCCGGCGGGTACCTTCCGCCGACAGCGTCCAACTTCCTGAACGACACTACCCCACGGCAGGCTGCTGAGAGTGCCCGGTGCAGCCCTCGATGCCAGCGTTGCCGTAGCGGAGGCCGCGCTTGACTATTGCGGCCCACGGATCATGGTTTGCCCAAATCTTCCCCCGCACCATCTGCCTGCAGGTGAGAGCGGAGATGCCAGATCCCATGTCGATCCAGGAGACGGCCCATGGACCTTGACCGCATCTCGGCGTGCAGTTACGCGGTGCGTGAGAAAGACGCAGAGTACACCTTCAAACTTATCACCACCGCTGGTTTCAGCAAGATCGACCTCTGGGGCGGCCCGCCGAACTACTCCAATAACCCCGCCGAATGCGACCTCCTGGCCCTGAAGGAGAAAGCGGCGCGCTATCGCGCCACCATCGCCAACCTCGGGACGTACGCCGGTCGCCGCCTACTGGAGGATGGCGAAAACGCGGAATGGACCGAGATGACCCGCGCCATCGACAACGCGGTGACCCTGGGCTCCAGCTCGATCCGCGTCTGCCCCGGCCGTGGCGAGGACGTCGGCATGATTCCTAGCCTCATTCCCTTCTTCCGCCGCGCGGCGGAGTACGCGGCGGCTAGGGGCGTCTATCTTGGCATGGAAAACCACATGGGCAGCATCGCCGCCAACCCCGACGCCGTGATGACGCTGGTCCGCGCTGTCGGCTCGCGGCACTTCGGCATCCTGTTTGAGCCCGCCAATCTGGTCCACTGCGGCGTCGACTACTACTCCGCCTACGCCACCTTTAAAGGCTGGATCGTACATGTGCATGTGAAGGACTGCCACCTGAACGCAGGACAGTACGAGCGCTGCATGCTGGGCGAGGGCATGATTGATTACGCCTGGCTTGTGGGTACCCTTGAGGCCGACGGCTACCGGGGCGACTATGCGCTCGAATACGAGATCGAGAAAGTGGTCCCGATCGAGACCGGCCTACCCCGCTGGCTGCAGTACTTCCGGACGCTCAAACTGTCAACTAAGCCAGCGACTCGGCAACCGCACCCCATCCCGGCAGCGAAGCCGAAACCCACCCACTAGGGGGAAGGCGCTTGCCTCAGCTCGTGCCGGAATGGCCCGCCCCGCGCAGGCGCTCCATGTGCTCTTTCCACTCCACCGGTAGCAGGTACTTCTTCTGGCTGTTGCACGCCTTGCAACAAGGCACCACGTTCGCCTTCGTGCTACGCCCCCCCCGGACGATGGGAACAATGTGCTCCATGGTCAGCGCCTGTGGCTGTACACGTTGACCGCAGTAGTGGCACTGGCCTCGCCCAAGTTGGTTCTTCCACCAGGAGGACTGGCGCAGGTCACGGGCACGCGCCTTCTCCCGCCTGACGTGTTCTGGGTCGGCCCCCTCGAAGTACTGCTCTTGCAGATCCGCCGCCATGCCGTCGTCCCTCACCCGTGCAACCTCTGCTGGAAGGCCCACGGAGCCGCAGTTCCAGCCGCCCTGCGGTCCGCTACCGCAGACCCCCAGACGCCGCTGAAGACACCATAGCAACCCCCGCCGCCTGCCGCCATCTGGTCGTCCAGACACAATCCGCGGGCTGCCGCCGCACTTCCTCGCGTTGCCCCGCCCATGCCCGCGCCCCCAGCCAGGACCTGGTCGAGCCACCGTCCACGAAACCCGGGAACTCGCTCCACCATAGCCTCGTTGCAGTCGTCACTACCCCTGAAAAAAGAGGCTCGTCAACATTGGACATCCTCGGTTGTCCGGCAATATTATAGACCTCACGTGAGTGGCGCGGTAGCCAAGTGGTAAGGCGAAGGTCTGCAAAACCTTTATCCACCGGTTCGAATCCGGTCCGCGCCTCCAAGGGCCTTTCCGATAGGGGTCCAGCAAGGACCTTAGGTTCACAGGTTTACGGTTGGTGGTCGCGCGCATTGAGGTCCCCTACCGAGACGCTCGTCACGAGGGGTAAAGCGGCGGTAATGGGTGCGGTTGCCCCAGTAGGTATGTGTGGCAGGCATGGCCAGGTTGAAAGCGACAATCGCGGAGTCCTCAGGGGAGCTTGAGGTCGTCGGCAAGAAGGTGCAAAAGCGCCTGGCCAAGGCGGCCGCCAAGGCCGCCAAGACGGCGGAGACGATCCAGTCCCGCTCCCCGGTCCAGGTTGTCGTGCCGCAGACCGATGACACCATGAGTCGCTGCGCCTTACTCTGTCAGGAACAACGCTGGCGCGAAGCAGCGTTGCTCTGCCGCAGCATGAGCCAGAAAGCGCTCGAAGAAGGCAAACCAGAACTGGCCGCCAGTCTCCAGGGCGCCTTGCGCAAGATCGAGTATTCGCTGCGCCGACAGATGGCCGCGGCGTTTGTTGTGACCGTCCGCGAGTGGCTGAACAAGGAGTATCTCCTGGATGTTGGTGAATGAAAGCAAACTCCAGGGCGTGAGCACCAAGGATCTCTTCAGCCGTATGCTGAGCGAGGTCCCTTGGGCGAGCCTTAAGACGTTTGTCCAGGCCAATGCGCAAGTGCTCAAATTGGCCACCATTGGCGGCCATCGACTCGACCCCAAACACCGGGACCGGATCGATAAGCTTGTTCTGCGCGAAGCGGAGAAGGTCGACTTCGCTCAGACCATGACTACCGGGGTCTTTGCGGTCTGGTATCCGGTCCACGAGGATCTCCACAAGAAAATCGAAGACTACTTCCATGGCGACGACTACAAGCTGTATCGCCAGGAGAATGGTTTGACCGAGGACGACTACGTTCTGTCCGAGGCTAAGTTCGACGAGTTCTTCAGCATCGACCACCAGCAAGAGTGGCGTATCCTCCTCTGTTTCAGCCCCCTCAAGTTCTCCGACGCGCAGGCCGATAAAATACTGGACAACAGCCAGGGCAACAGCGGACTCCTCGCTCGCATCAAGGAACTCGAAGAAAAGGTGGCGAGTCTGGAGAAGCGGGACCAGCAACTGGTGGGCGAAGCGGAGCGCTTGCGCGAAAGCCAGCAACAAGCCCAGGCCGAGACGCAGGAATCCCGTAAGGGCCTGCGCCAGGGCCGCGCCGATGTCGAAGCCTTGACCGTGCGACTCGATCGGGCGCAGGCAGAGAGCCGCAAACTCAAGGAACAGCTCGATAGCACGCTCGCCGGACAAGAGGCGTACCAGAAAGACTTGCGCCAGAAGCTGGCATCTGAAACCATCCGCATGCAGAAAGATGTCGAGCGCCTGCAGAAAGACCTCGCGGCGTGGCAGTCAAAATACGAAGAACAGCGCCTGCAGAACAAGGAATTGGAAGCCGCGACGCAAGCGGCGCGGCGCGAGGCTAGCCACCACCAGGTCAACGCGGCCCAGTCCGCCGCTAGCGCCCTGCATCTGTCCAACTTTGCCGACCTTATCCTGCAGCGCATCGACTGGCCCAGGGTTGGGGCATCGATGAAGCTTACGCCGCGAATGCGCCTGCAGTTCAACAGCTTGATCCGCAAACTTAGCTACGAGAATGACCGTTCGTTGACCGTGGAAGGGACTCTTGCTGAATTCTGGGAATCGCTCCTGAATCCTGAGCGTGACCTGATCAAGAACATCGCCCAGAGCAACTCCCTGGAGGTCATGGGCGGTGATATGCAGGGCTACTGGATGGGTCTTACCGATGCGTTCGGCGATGTCCAGATCAGCCTCGAAGCCCGTAGCGTTATCCTCAAGATGCTGCACGAGATCTTCTATCAGGTCATCGAAATGGAAGACCTCAAGGAAGCTGTCATCCCACAGCCCAAGGAAAAGCGCTGAGCGCCATTCCGGCAGGGAGGTGAACTCCCAGGTGCTCCTTTACGGTAAAGTTACCGGTGTGTTGCGTTTCTGCTGGTGCAGGCTTGAAAGACACCCGACCGGCGGTACTGTACGCAGTGTTTGATTCCGAGGGCGATTAGCTCAGTTGGTTAGAGCGCTTGCTCGACACGCAAGAGGTCGCAGATTCGAGTTCTGCATCGCCCACCAGTTTTCGAGGCTCGCAAAGCTAGAAGTAGCCTGCGAGCCTTTTACTTTCTGGCATATCCCGGTACGCACGGACGCACGATTTGACACCTACACCAGCACCTACAAGCATTGTGAGGCCCCGTATCGGCCATCCGACAGGCACTTGGTGGTTTTAGGTAACAACTACAAAACACCCGCGGCCGGTCCTCGCCCTCTGGTATTCCGCGACCTATTTCTCAGCCAGCCAGAGCTGATAGCGCTCGAGCTTCCGCTGCTCTAACTGCTCGCGGGTCAGGGTCCAGTCCAAGGCGTCCCAAGTGCGGATGTCGCCGTTTATGGAGGCGCTTATGATGCGCTTGCCGTCTGGAAAGAACTCCGCCGAGGCGACCAGATACTTGTGCTCCTTCAGGGCCATGACCTCGCGGCCGCTGGGTGCGTCCCAGAGCCGCACGGTCCAGTCTCCGCTCCCGGTGAGCACGCGGCGGCCATCCGGCGAGAAGCCCACGGCCAACACGGTTTCGGCGTGGCCTTTGAGCGTCAGCAGTTCGCGCCCGCTCGGCATCTCCCAGAGCTTGGCCGTCTTGTCCCCGCTCCCCGTGGCCAGCCTGGTCCCGTCCTTGGAAAACGCCAGCGTCGTGACCAGCGAGGTATGCCCTGGCAGGGTGAGCACTTCGCGGCCGGTGTCGACCTCCCAGGCGTGGATTACGCCCTGGCCATCGCCCCCCAGCAGGAGACGATGGTCCGGACTGAAGGCCAGGCTGCCGTAGCAAAGGCCCTCGAGACGCCGAATCTCCTTGCCCGTCTCGCCGTCCCAGAGGTGTACGAACGGGTCGTGAACGTAGTCGAAACCCACGGTGGCGACGTAGCGGCTATCGGCGGAGATGGCCGTGGTAGCCAGATCGCCGCTTCCCTGCAGCACCAGGAGTTGACGGCCGGTGGCGGCGTCCCAGAGGCGTGCCGTGCTGTCGTCGCCGGCGGTGACGATCCGTTTGCCATCCGCCGAAAAGAGGGCCCGTCGCAGGATTCCCGTGTGGCCACTTAGCTCCATGGACACCTGCCCCGTCTCGACCTCCAGAACCTTGGCGACCGGATGACCTGCGGTGACCAGGCGACGCCCATCCGGCGAGAGCGCCGCGAAGGCCACGGGGCCCCGGTTGGGCAGAAGCCGCACCGGCGCGACGACGCCCGCGCTCGGCCAGAGCCTGACCGTGCCGTCCACGCTGGCCGTGGCCAGGCAGCGCCCGTCCGGCGAGAAAGCGACCGCCGTGAGGGCCGCGCCGTGCCCGGTGAAACAGGCGAGCTCCTTACCGGACGCGACGTCCCATAGCCGCGCCGTCCGGTCCACGCTGGCCGTGGCCAGGCGCTGGCCGTCTGGCGAGAAGGCCAGGTGCTCGATCCAGTTCGACTCCGAAGCCCCGGCTACGGCAAAGGCCGCGATTTCGGCTCCCGTAGCGACGTCGTCGACGTGGACGATACCAGAGCCCCCGCCCGAGGCCAGGCGCTGGCCGTCCGGGGAGAACGCGACCGTGGAGAACCACTGCCGCGGTCGCAGCGCCCGTACCTGGCGCCCCGTCTCGACCTCCCACAGGCGAATCCCGGCGGCAGAGTCAAAGCCTGCGGAGGCGAGCAGTCGGCCATCCGGGGAGAAGCAGACCGCTTTGATGTCACCCTCATGCCCGGTCAGCGTCCGGATTTCCTGACCCGTCTCGGTATCCCATAGTTTTATGAATCTGTCGGCATAGCCCACGGTGGCGAGTCGGCGGCCGTCCGGGGAGAACGCGACCGCCGCGACCCACTTCGTGTGCCCCTTGAACTCGCGCACCACCGCCCCGGTCTGCGCCTCCCAGAGGACAGCACGAGCGCTGCCGTCGCCCGTGGCGAGATACCGGCCGTCCGCGGATATGGCCAGACACTTGTAGTAGCGTAAGTCCTCCGCCCGAAAGGCCGCCACTTCCTTGCCCGACCGCACCTCCACGACCCGCACGGTGGCATCCTTGCCGACCGAGTAGAGCCGCTTCCCATCGGGCGAGAACACGACGCCGTTGACCCGATCGGTGTGGCCGCGCAGGGTCAGCAGGTCGGTCTGGCAGCGGCTCAGGAGGTGGCCCCACTCCCAATCACGCAGGCGCGGCGGGGTCTTCCAGAGCAGGGCCTCGGCGTGGTCGAAGGCCAGTCCGGCGATCATGCCGTCGGCCGCGGTGATGGAGTTGTAGTAGTTCTCCTGTTCCAGAGTGATATAGGCCTGCTGCGTCTTCGCCTCGGCGGTGACCGCCCGGTCGCGGGCGGACTCCGCAACCTGGCGCTGCTGCGCCTCGGCGACTTCAGCGGCAAGCGCCCGGTTCTTCTCAGCGTTCACCCTGATGATGAACCCGGTCACCAATCCCATGATCACCACCAGGGCGGCGGCAGCGAGGCCGAACTCGCGCTGGTGCCGCTGTACCAGCAGCCACACCTGCCGGGCCAACCCGGCATTTTCCGCGGAGGTCGCAAACCCAGCCTGGTAGGCCTCGATGTCGGCCTGCAGATCCTTGACCGTCCGGTAGCGGTCTTCAGGCCTAAGCGCCAGCGCTTTCATGGCCACGGCAGCGAGCGCGGTCGGGATCTGCCCGCCGGGGCAGTGCGACCGGGCGGCGGGGTCGGCCGTCGTGGGCAGAGGCATGATCTCGCCCGCGGCGACCTTCATGACGATCGCCATCGCATTCTTGCCATCCACGGCCCGCCGCAGCGCCAGCAGTTCATACAGGATGCCGCCGAGGGCGTAGACATCGGCACGCCCATCGAGCTCCGAGACATCGCCGCGGGCCTGCTCGGGGGCCATGTAGTACGGCGTCCCCATGACCGCGCCATCGAGGGTGTTGGTGGCAGAGCCAGCGAGGTTGCTGCGGGCGTGGTCGATGGCGGCGGGGTCCGACCTGTCTGACTTGTCCGACGGCGCTGCCTCGCCCCCGCCCAGCACCTTCGCCAGGCCCCAATCCATGACGTAGACCTCACCGAAGTCGCCGAGCATGATGTTCTCGGGCTTGAGATCGCGGTGGATCACGTGCTTGTGGTGGGCATAGGCCACCGCCTCGCAGACGCGTTGGAAGAGGCTCAGCAGGCGGTTGAGCGGGAAGGCGGCCAGGGTGGCGGCATCGCGATCGGTGAGGCCCTTGATGACCTCCTTCAGGGTGCGGCCGCGGATGAACTTCATGGTGTAGAAGACGTTGTTGCCCGCATCGACGCCCAGCTCGTAGACCGGTACCACCCCGGGGTGCTCGAGCTGGCCGGTAATCTGCGCCTCCTCGATGAAGCGCAGGACCTGCGGCGGCTCCACCTGCTCGGGGTTGAGCATGACCTTCATGGCCACGTTGCGGCGCACATTGAGGTCGCGGCAATTGAGGATGGCGCCCATGCCGCCCTGCGCCACCACCTTGCCGACGGCATACTTGCGGCCGCTGTCGGCCTCGAGGACCTCCCTGGCCGCGTCGCTGCCAGCGGACGCTTCGAGACTGACGCCGCCCGTGACCCCGTGCTCACGCATGTAGCCGGTGATAGTCTGGTTCGAGCGCTGCACCGCGCCGTCGAAGGCGACGGTGACCTGCCCCGGCAGGGTCGGCGTGTCCTCGTCGCTCCGCACGGTAAACTCGAGGGAGCAGTGGCCGCACTCGGCCGAGGCGCCCAGTTGCGCCGGTTCGACCCAGTAGCGCGCCCCACAGCCGGGGCAGCGGACCTCGATCTGTTGCGGGTCCATGCGTCTCTCCTCCTGGAACGTAGGACGCCACGCCGTTGGCCTCACGTCGCGAGCGGAGTCACGACCTACTTTCTGGACGCCACGCCGTTGGCGTCGCTCTTCTGGGCAAAATGTCGCGGTCGCTTCCGCGGCCTTGCCACCGCAGTCCGCGAGCGCGCGTCTCCTACTGTCGTCCCGTCTTGGATCAGGCGCTCTGGTGGCGTAGTATGGCAACATACCCAACCGGCAGCTACTCGTCCACGCGGTTAGCCGTCCACGCGGCCGCATAGAGCCCCCTTAGCCGCTGCGGACAGGCATGGCTTTCTGGTTGCCTGCGGCGCTGAGGCTTGGTGGATTGCGTCAGGGACCTTTGCGGGGAAAAACAAACACCCCGGGTGAAGTACCACCTCACCCGGGGTTACACGTCAGCCAGCAGCCGATCGAGCCGCGGCTCCAGCGGCGCACTGCCGGTCAGGCGATGGCCATGAAGCGTGCCTTGACGGCGGCGCAGACGGGGCACTTGTCCGGGGCGGCGCCGTAGACCGTGTTGCCGCAGACGTCGCAGACGTAGACGGCCGTGGCACCAACGTCCTTGCCGGACTTCACCGCCTGTAGCGCGGCGCTGTACAGGGTGTAGTGGATCTCTTCGACCGCCAAGGCGTTCTTGAAGCTGGATTCGGCCTTCTTGTCGCCTTCGGCCTGGGCTTCTGCCAGGAACTTCGGATACATGCTCTGGAACTCGAAGCCCTCTCCCTCGATCGCGGCGGCGAGGTTGGCGGCGGTGTCCTTCACGCCCTCGAGCACGCGCAGGTGGGCGTGGGCGTGGACGGTCTCAGCGGCGGCAGCGGCGCGGAACAACTTGGCGACCTGCGGGAAGCCGTCCAAGTCGGCCTTCTTGGCGAAGGCGAGGTACTTGCGGTTGGCCTGGCTCTCGCCAGCAAAAGCGTCCTGCAGGTTCTTGACAGTGGCCATGCTCTCATCTCCGGATCCGTGGTGACGACTCTGTTCCCGATGTTCAGCGCCAGGCCGCCTCGGTCAGGCCGGTCCTGACGCTGTAACACCACCGATTTACTCTCTTTAGTGTTTTCCCGAGACCTCAGGTTCCCGCGACCTGCTGTCGGCAGCCGGTGTGGACGTTAGCAGGGACTGCCCTCATTCGTCTCGGGGAAGTTGACGAACCGTGCTTGTGGGTGTACGTCCATAGGCATGGCAGAACAACAGGTGAACCCGACGATGAAGATGGCCTTGCCGGAGTGGCTGCAGCGGGTGCGAGCTGACGTCATGTCGCGGCGAGGGGTATTGGCGCAGGCACACAACAACCGCTGCGGGTCGTGGGTGCCCGATGCTAACCCGTTCGCCCGTACCGCGGCGCTGCTGCGGGCCTGGAAGCCGGGGATGAGTGTGTCGGAGGTCCGGGCGGCGACTCTGCTGGAACTGGTGCGCCTCAGCGAAGTTCGCATCTATCCGGACTGGCGCCTGGCAGGCGAGCACTGTACCGGGCACTGGCTGGTATCGCCGGACGACCCGCGTTTCATCGACCAGCGCGAGCGCCTGGCCGAATACGGCATCGGTCCGGGAGAGCTTGAGCAGCTTCGTAGCGTGCTGCGGCAGTGGCACGAGGTGACCCGAGGGCGCACCTGGGCTATGGTTGGGCGTCCGGCTTTCGATGCGGGGCCGGAACAGAACACGCCTGCCGGTCAGGCCATCTACACGGCCATTGGCTGGATGGAGAACCACTCGATCCGGGACTACCCGAAGCTCCTGCGTCTGGGCTTTGGCGGCCTGCGTCGGGAGATCGAGGCGGCCATGCAGGCGCAACCCTTGGGTGCTCCGGCCTACGCGCGGGGCGAAGGGTTCTGGCAGGCGGCGCTGCGGGTCTGCGCCGCGGGCACCCTGCTAGGGCAGCGCTATGCGGAAGAAGCACGCCGGCTGGCCAGCGCGGCGGCTGAGCTGGCGGAACGTGAGCGGCTCAGCCGGATGGCCGAGGTGTGCGAGCGTGTCCCAGAACACGGCGCACGGACGCTGGTTGAGGCAGTGCAGGCCCTCTGGTTCGGCCATATCCTCACCTGCGGGGAGGACGGCATCAACGCGAACTCCATCGGTCGTCTCGATCAGATGCTGCAGCCCTATTACGAAGCGGACGTGCGCGCTGGGAGGCAGACGCGGGAGAGTGCGGTGGAGTTGATGATGGAACTCGCCTGCAAACTCTACCAGGAGTACGACGTGCAGGCGATTACCCTCGCCGGGCGTGACGCCAGCGGTACCGACCTGTCTAACGCCATGACCGAGATCGTGCTCGAGGCCAGCGAGCGGGTCGGCTTCGTGCGCGACCTCTCGCTGCGGGTCCACGCCGACTCTCCCGCCTGGTTATTCCGGCAGTGCGCCCGCATGCTTCGCGACGGTGGCGGCATTCCGTTCCTGTTCAACGACGACTGCTTTATCCCGGCGTTGCTCGACCACGGCATCCAGCCCGCGGATGTCGGCGACTATGCGCCCATCGGCTGCATCGAGCTGACCATCCCAGGCAAGGCCAATCCACACGCGGTTTCGGGCTGGTTTCACCTGACCAAGTGCTTGGAACTGGCGCTGTTCAACGGCGCGGACCCGCGCAGCGGGCGGCAACTGGGTCCGTGCACTGGCGCTTTCACCGACTTCGGCGGCTTCGCCGACTTCTACGCCGCCTACCGGCAGCAGGTGGAGTTCTTCGCCCAGCGCATGATCTACCTCATCAACCGCGGCGAACTCATGCAGCAGGAAGGTGGCCCGCTGCCGTGCTGGTCGCTGCTGACCGACGACTGCATCGCACGGGGCCGCGACATTACCGATGGCGGCGCGGTTTACACCTACCACAGCGTCTGCGTTCTCGGCACCGCGAACACCGCCGACAGCCTGTGTGCCGTGCGTCGGCTTGTTTTCGAGGAGAAGAAGATCCGTGCGGCTGAGTTGATCGCGGCCGTCCAGGCAAACTTCGACGGCTACGAGCCGCTGCGGCAGTTGCTTCTCCACGGCGCCTCCAAGTATGGCAACGACGAGGACGAGGTGGACCTTTTGGCCCGAGATGTCGATGACCACTTCATCGACCTGCTGGACCAGGCACGCAGTCCGCAGGGCGGGCGCTTCGTAGCGCATCTTTTCTCGTTCCTGGCCAATATCGGCTATGGCTGCGGGTTGGGAGCCACGCCCGACGGGCGCCGGGCGGGCGAACCCATCGCCTACTCGCTCTCGGCACAGCAGGGGCGCGACGAAAATGGCGCCACGGCCATGCTGCGCAGTCTGGCCAAGCTGCCCCACCGGCGAGCGGCAGGGGCCAGCGCCGCCATCCTCGACCTCGACCCGAAATGCCTCGCCGGAGCGGATGGCGTCGAGCGCCTGGCGCGCCTGCTGGAAGCCGCCATCAAGATCGGCGTTGGCCAGTTGCAGGTCAACGTGGTGACGGCAGACCGCCTGCGTCAAGCCCGCCAGGACCCCGAGCGTTTCGGCAACCTCCCGGTGCGCGTCGCGGGCTACTCCCAGATGTTCCGTCTGCTCTCGCCCGAGCTCCAGGACCACGTCATCGCCCGCACGAAACACACGTCGTAGCCGTGACCGTAGGGCGAGAGGAAGCCACGTCAGGAGCTTCGCCGTCCGGCTCCGCCCGCCCGACAGTCCCTCGCCTTCCAGTTGCCACGGCGTCGTACGCCCCCGGCACTGCCGATACCCAGGCGGCCCCGATGCCGGAGTAGAAGGGTTTTCCACTCCATGAGCAGAGGGGCACGATGGACGTACACCGGGGAATGAGTGTACTACCCCTGTATCAGTGTATTATTGAGTGTATTGTGGTCCACCGCGGGCCGTGGAACTGGGTAATGGGTAATGGTATTGGGTATTTTAATGGGTACAGGCCGGCGAGGTGGGCCACAAGAGAGGCGCGGCTCGTGGGTTGCACCAGCGGAACGGACCCTCGTGGTCGGAGGCACCGCGCTGGCACCCGACCCGCATTGACGGTAGTACCCCCACGAGAATGAAGAGCTACATGGTGCCGGCAGACCACCACGCGGCGGTGCAGCGGGCTCTGGCTCTGGGGCGAACCGGAAGACAAGCGCCTGGTCTCGGTGTACCCGCACGACCTGCCGCACCTGGAGGCAGTCATGGCCGCCAAGCTGTGCCTGCTGGGCTTCGGGCCATGAGCAGGGTGAACCAAGCAGACAAGGACAGACCATGGCAACCGCAGCAACCGGCCGCAATGACTCCTGTCCCTGCGGCAGCGGCAAGAAGTACAAGAAGTGCTGCCTGGCTCGAGATGAACAGCGAGCCGAGGCGGGGTACCCTAACCTGCCCAGCAAGCCTAGCGCCGCGGACGGCGGTGGCACGGCAGGCGTGCAGGCGTACACGATACTGCGGATGCTGGATTACCCGACGCCCGAGTTGGAGCGCCTCATGGCGGCGGACCCGCAGCTCGCGCAAGCCATGGCCGGTCGTCTGAGTATCGTCCAGGTCGCCGCCATGACGGATGAGGCGCTGCTCGACCAGTTGCGGCGCTGCGGCATCGAGGCCACGCCGGAGCGCTTCCGCGAGTTAGCCCGCGGCACCTCCTCGGCCTGGGGCATCGGCGAGCGCTGGGCGCCCAGCGTGAACCGTCTCCTCACCGTCAACGAGACTGACTTCCTGAGTCTCGCCGCCTGCGAGTTGTGGAAGCGCTGGTGCCCGGATCCCCCCTCGGTCGAGATGCTCGACGACTGGATGCAGGATGGCTACACGGCGCGGGAGCGACTCCAGGGTGGCCTCGCCGTCGAACTCTGGCTCAAGACCTGGGGCCACCTGCACCGTCGTTTCACTCCCGACATGCGGCAGTGCGGGGATTCGGAATGCGTGTTCAACGGGACACAGGCCCTGTTCAACTGGACTCAGGACCTGGCGGATGCCCTTCTGGACATCGCCCGTAACGACCGACGCTATGCCGCGCCGACGGTGCGCTACGCTAGGGAGGTCCTGTCGCAGTTCACGCTGGAGAACAGGGGCTACCTGAACGTGTTCCATACGGCCCTGGCGGCAGCGTATTTCCTGGACGGCCAGCCGCAGGAGGGAGAGGCCTTCTGCCGTGCGCTCATAGCGGCGGATCCCTTCAGCGCCTGCGGCTACGTGACGTTTGCCGAAGCGCTGGTCCTCTCGGCGGACGGGCGCCCGGACTACGTGCAGTCCATTGCCCTCCTGCAGCAAGCGTTGGATATGCCCGTGCAAGACGCTGGCGACTGGGACGTCGCCTCGCGGCTCGAGTACATGCGGAAAGAACGCGAGTACCTTTGACTGCGAGCGTGCCCTGGCCAGCGCCTGGTCACGGGTTAGCGCCCTGACGCGGGAAGCCGAGGGTGTAGAGTACTATGAGAAACAAAGGAGACTGTTCTATGTCAGCGACGGCAGCACCTGAACCCATCGTCTTCCTGCGTGGCCAGTATGTGCCGGCCTCCCAGGCTCACATGCACATCTATGACCTCGGCATCATCCTGGGCGCCACGGTAACCGAGATGACGCGGACGTTCCGGAAGGCGCCCTACCGGCTGGACGACCACCTGGCGAGGCTCTATCGGTCGACCAAGTATTGCCGGTTCGAGGTTCCCCTGTCCAGCGCCGAGATGCGGGCGGCGACGCTACGGGTGGTTGAGCACAATGCCGACTTGTTGCCGGAGGGGACCGAACTGGGGATTGTGCATTTCGTCACTGCGGGAGAGAACAGGCTCTACGCGGGCTCGGCAGGCGGCGCTGGTAAGATGGTGCCGACGGTGTGCATCCACACCTTTCCCCTGCCTTTTTCCCTGTGGCGGGATTTGTTCATCAGCGGCGGTCATGTGGTAACCCCCAGCATTCGGCATATCCCGCCGGAGTGCCTGGACCCGAAGATGAAGTACCGCAGCCGTCTGCACTGGTGGGTGGCCGATGGCGAGACGCACCTGGCCGATCCCAAGGCCATTTCGCTGCTTCTGGACCTCAACGGCAACATCACCGAGTGCGCCGGGGCGAACTTCCTGATTGTGCGCAAGGGTGCCGTGCTGTCGCCGACCACGAGGAACATCCTACCGGGCATCAGCCGGGAGGTGGTCAGTGAGCTTTGCGGCGAGCTCGGTATCCCTTTCCAGGAGCGCGACCTGCAGACCTACGACGTGATCAATGCCGAGGAAGCGTTCATGAGCACAACCCCCTACTGCGTCGGCCCCGTGACGCGCATCAATGGCCTGCCTATCGGCGACGGCAAGATCGGTCCGGTGACGCGCCGGCTGCTGGAGGCCTGGAGTGCCAAGGTCGGGCTGGACATCGTCAAGCAGATACTCGACTACCCGCTGCCGACCTAGTGCAACCGGTGCCCCCCGGGCTCCGGGGCTGGCTCCGGCGACAGCACGGCTTGAGTTGAGGGGGCGATGGAGACGACGCCCGGGGTCGAGTCGAGGTGGACGTGATGGTTTCTTCCTATAGCGGAGTTCTGCAAACGGCTCTATGAGTGGGCTGCTCCCATATCTCCCCCAAGTCATCGCCATCGTCGTGCTCCTGGCGTTGTCGGCGTTCTTCTCGGCGTCCGAGACCGCGCTGTTCAGCCTGAGCCGAACGCAGGTGCATCGGTTTGCCGAAGGCTGGGCCGGCGAGCGCGCGGCCAGCCGCCTGCTGCGGACCCCGCAACGGCTGCTCAGCACGGTCCTGGTGGGTAACGAGACGGTGAATGTGCTGCTGACCAGCCTGTGCGCCTACACCATCGGGGACCTCGTACACGGGGACGAGGCCTGGTCCACCGCCCTCAGCGTCATCGTGGTCTGGCCGTTGCTGATCGTCTTCGGCGAACTCACGCCCAAGACGGTTGCCTGCAACCACAGCCAGGCCATTGCGCGCTGGGTGGCGCTGCCGCTGGAGTGGCTGGCCTGGCTGACGGTGCCGGTGCGTGCTCTCCTGCGCCTGGCCGCGCAGGGGCTGATGCGAGCCATGGGGCACGGCGAGGCGGCCGAGTGGGACATTGTCACCCGCGAGGAAATCACCGCGATGATGGCCGTGGCGGCCGAGACCGGGGCCTCGGATGTGGAGGAGCGCGAACTGGTACGCCGCATCCTGCGCTTGGACACCGTGCGGGCCAGCGACATCATGGTGCCCCGCACCGACGTGGTCGGCATCCGCGACAGCGCTACCCTGGCAGAGGCCTATGCCAAGGCCCGCGAGCGGCGCCGCTCACGGCTGCCCGTCTACCACGAGAACCTGGACGACATCTGGGGGGTGGTCAGCACCATGGACATGCCGCGCTGGCGGCAGTCGCAGTGGCTGCAAGCGCCGCTGTCGGAGTGGCGCGCGCGCTCCGACCAGATGCGGCGCGGCAAGACGCCCCCGGAGCCCCTGCCTGTCTACCCCGTGTTGCTGATCCCGGAAACCGCCAACGTCGAACGTCTGTTGACGGCCATGCAGGAGAAGCGTTCTCGCTTTGCGGTGCTGGTCAGCGAACACGGCGGGACCGCCGGGATCCTGACCATGAACGACATTCTGGAAGAACTCATCGGCCAGATTTCGCCGCGGACGGCCGACGGTCGGCAGGATGTGATCAGGGTCCGCGACGGCTACCACATCGATGGTCGCCTGCATCTGCGGGACCTGGCCGAGTCACTGGACTTACAGCTTCACTCTGACGAGTACGACACCGTGGGCGGCTTCATCATGGAACGCCTCGGCCGACTGCCACGGACCGGGGACGAGGTGGCGCTCAACGACTGCACTTTCCGGGTGCTGCGCATGGCCGGCCGGCGGGTGGGTACGGTGCGTCTGACCGTGCTCCGTACCGAGGTGGAAGCAGAGGGGAGGCTGGACTGACATGCTGCCCCTCTGGGTCCTCATCGGGTTGGTCGCGCTGCTCATTCTGCTGGAGGGCTTCTTCAGCGGTTCCGAGACGGTCTATACCTCCACCAGCAAGGCGTTCATCCACGACCTGGCTCAGCGCGGCGATCCCCGCGCCGGCGAAATCCGCAGCATGCTGTCGCGCACCGAACGCTTCCTGGCCACGACCCTGACCGGGACGAACCTGGCCCTGGTGTCGTCTACCATCCTCTGCCAGGTGATCGTCCGGCATTACCTCGAACCCAGCCTCGCGTTCCAGGCGTTCGTGGCGGCCGTGCCCGCGCCCTGGGATTGGGCCTACGTCGCGAATGCGTTCATCATGATCCCCTGCATTCTGATCATGGCGGAATTGGTGCCCAAGTCTCTGGCGCGGGCGCACGCCGACACGCTGGCACTGCGGCTGGTGCGGCCGCTGCGGCTGGCGGGGACGATCCTGGCGCCGGTGTCGTTCGTGGTGGGCAAGCTGGCTGCCGTCCTGGCCGGCTGGGCCGGGGGCCCCATGCGCAACGCCTTCAAACCAGCGGTGACGCGCGAGGATCTGAAGGCGATGGCGGTAATGGCAGCCGAGCAGGAGGTGGTGCCGGATTTGGTCGGCTCCATCCTGCTGACCGTGTTTGAGTTGGACCGCAAACCGGTATCGAGCATGATGGTGCCGCTGGTGGACGTGGTCTCGGTCCCGGAAGAGGCGACGGTGGGAGAGGTCGAGCACCTGTCCGTAGAGACGGGTCACGCCCAGTTTCCGGTGTACAGCCGTCGGGTGGATGAGATCGTCGGAGTCGTGAGTCTGCGCCACCTGCTCTACGAGGCCCCGGCCCAGGGCGGCGATCTGCCGGCACACACGCCGATTGGTCCCTATGTCCGGCGGCATGTCATGTTCGTGACCGAGACCAAGTCGGTGACCAGCCTGTTGCACGAACTGCGCTACCAGCACATTTCCATGGCGGTGGTGGTCGATGAGTATGGCGGCGTGGTCGGCATCCTGACCCTCGAGGACCTGGTGGAGGAGTTGGTCGGCGAGCTGCATGACGAACGGGACCGGCCAGCGGCGGCCCTCGCCATGATCGAAGGCGGTGCTTTCGAGTGCGACGGCAAGATGACCATCGAGACCCTCGGCGATGTCCTGGGCTGTACCGTTACCCGGGAAGGCTTTGATACGGTGGCCGGACTGGTGCTGAAGCTGGCTGGACGGATTCCCGCCGAGGGCGAGCGCGTCCGCTTCGGCCAGTACGAGATTGAGGTGGTGAGGGTGGTCAAGCACAAGGTGGCTCGCCTGCGCTTCCGGCAAGTCGCCGAGGCCGCGCCCTCAGGTAGGGAGTGAGGCACGATGTCCGCCACCATTCAGCCCAGCAACTGGCAGGAGATCGTCCACCGGGGCGTCGAAAACCAGGAACTCGACTTCAAGGCCGCCCAGGACTGGAATGACCTCACGCGCGCCGGCCGGGCGAAGTTTGCCCGGCACACCATGGCCATGGCCAACACCCGCGGAGGCTATATCGTCGTGGGGGTCTCCGAGGACGAAAACGGCAACCCGACCCTATGCACCGGCATGACCGAGAAGCAGGCCCGGTCCTTTGACCCGAGCACGGTCGGACAGACGGTCAACCGCTACGCCGATCCCAGTGTCGAGTTCGATATCGTCCGCCCCGAGGTGGACGGGCTACGCTACGTCGTGTTTGTGGTCTACCCGTTCAAGACCTTGCCACACGTCTGCGGCGATGCCTGCGAGACAGAACTCCAGCGCGGCGTGTTCTATATCCGTACCCCAGACGCCCGCAGCCGCCCGGCCTATCGCGCCAGCGAACTGCATGGCCTGGTGCAGCGGGCGCTACGCAACCAGCGCGAGCTTCTCGGCCGGATGATCCGGGGTGTGCTGTACGAGGGTCGGCAGGTGAACGAATCCGACGCCGAACCGGAGTTTGCGCGCCTGATCGGCGAGTGTCGACAGACGGCTCGCAGCACCCTCGGCGGCAAGCGCTTCAACCAGGCGCTGGTGTTCGAGGTCGCGGTCTATCCGGGACGCTTGCTGATGGACCGGCTGACGCTGACCGATATCGGCCGTGCCCGGGACGACGTGGTCCTGCCGCCGGAGGGGGGCTTTCCCCTGCTGCCGGTGCCGGGGGCCACGACCTACGCCACCAACGAGTCCATCCGTTCCTACCTGCAAACGGCCCCCACGGAAGGCGTGCCCTTCTACGTCGAGGTCTTCCTCTGCGGCCTGCTCTACGGCGCCCTGATCGAGGGTGGCGCCGAAGGCTCTGGTGGACGTGTTCTGGCCTATGCGACCCTGCTGCGCCGGGTGGGTACCGCCATGGCGGCCATCGGCCAGCTGTACGCCGGCCTGGGTCTTGAAACGGAACTTCTGACCTTCGTCTTCCGCCTGTCCAATACCGAGGGCGCGACGCTGGAACTCCCCGGCCACCCCGCGGACCAGGCGTACCGCTGCTTCATCCCGGATGTGGAGGTGATCAAGCGGCGCACAGCGGCCGATGTGGTCAGCGCCCCGACGCCGAACGCGGCCACGGTGATTCGCGAGATCTGCGAGCGCTTCGGCTTCCGCAGCGATGAGCACGTCGGCCTCAGCCAACGCCTCGAGACGCTGTTCCGCCGCGGCGCCGGGTGAGTGCGCCTGTTTGGCGCGAGGCGGACTGGAGATGCTGTCCCTGACCTTCTCTTCCGCCCGCAGGGCGTGGAGGTCGGCGGTCCGTCATGCCTGAGGGCAGGACTTCCGCCGTCTCGGGATGGGGATACGGCGGGGACCGCCGGCTCCAGGGCTGGGGGCCGGTCGGGCCGAGCGCGGCTCCACGCCTGGCGCTGTCTGGCGCGAGGCGGACTGGAGATGCCGCCCGCAGCCACTTTCTTGCGCCCGGGCTGGGGAAGATGCCGCAGGGCAGACTCGTCGGCCCCCAAAAGCAACGCGCCGACATCCAGGGTAAGCCGGACGTCGGCGCGCGGTGAGGGTCAATCTGTCTTCAGAACGTGAAGATGGTCTGGAACCGTCCCCAGGTGGAGTTGTCGGCGTCAGTCCAGTAGTTGCCGGGATAGAACTCGGCCACTTCGAGGGCGAACGAGACGTACTTGCAGGGCTTGTAGTCGACGAAAGCGCTGACCAGTTGGCCGAAGGTGCCGCCCGTGCCACCGCCGGCAACGCAGGCCAGATCGTCATGGTCGGCCATCAGGTAGGCATAGGCGACCGCCGCGGACCACTCCTTGGTGAACGCCACCCGGCCCTCGATGCGGCTCTGGTGCAGGTTGGTCCAATTGCCCCGCAGCATCGTCGGCAGGAGCTCCTCGCGGAAGATCGGGTACGCCGCGAAGATCGGGTCCCAGCCCTCGTTCTCGCCGACCGTCGTGGGGTCGTTACCGGCGAAATAGGTGTGCTGCAGCAGCACCGAGGGCGACAGCATCGTGTCTTTCGGCGCCTTGAAGGTCAGGCGGCCATCGATCATGGTGTTGGACATATCGAGCTCCTCGACCTGACTCGGGCCAAGCTGCCGGGCGTATTCGAAGCTGTAGTCGATCTGGTCGTGCGGCGCGCCGAACAGCCGGAAACCGAGGGTATTGATCTCGGCGTCGTCGTCGGCCTCTTCGGTGGCCGCGTTGTCCAGGACATCGGCGTAGATGTAGTACAGATCGCTGTTGAGGGCGGTGCTGAACTTGTGGGTCCAGTAAGCGCCCGCGGTGAAGATATCGCCGCGCCGCAGAGCGCGTTCCTGGTCGTTGATGACCAGGGTCCGGTCGCGGGCGCTGTTGTAGAAGGCGAACAGCTTCAGGGTGTCATTCGCCTTCTTCAGCACCGCGGAGACGCCATCGAAGTAGATGGTCCGCCCCTGGTCAGCGGGGGTGCCTTCGAGGAAGACCATGCCATTGCCCAAGGGTAGGTCCTGACGGCCGAGGGTCAGCGACCAGTCGCTGCTGGCGACATTCAGCAGTTGCAGGTTCAACTGGTCGAAGATGGTCTCGTCGGGGAATTCCCAGGTGGCCGGGCCGGCGCCATTGTCACCAGGACGACTGCTATAGTCCTGGACCCGATTCACCAGCCGGGCGTTGACCTTCATCCAGTCCTGCACCTTCACTCCGAGCCACAGCCGGGTGCGGACGCGCAGATAGTCGACGGCCGGGCCGTTGGCCGTTCTCACCATGTCGGGGTCCGTCACCGTGCGCTCGAAGCCCTCTAGGCGGAGGCGCATGTCGGCGCCTACCGTGGCATCGATGCCCTCCGCACCCAGGTTGAAGGTGTAGCCAGCTCCCGGGGCGTAGCCGCCCATGGCACTCATGCAGAAAACCAGGGCTGCAGCCCCCAGCAGAGCCGTCATCCAATGCTTGATCGGGTCTCTCACGTGCGTCTCCTTTTCTGGTTTGGTCCGTCCCACTCGACTCCAGTACTACTCACACCCTCTTGACAAGGTTCGCCGCCCGGGGTTTGCCCGCCGCCGCCTTGTTCTCGCCCGTCGAAACGGCCATACTATGGGAAGAGTTCTTACCGAAAGCAACTCCGGCGGGAGAAAAAGCTCAGCCTGGAGTCAGGAGTCGGTGTCGGCGGCGACCCCGATCCCGATCCCGATCCCGAAGGCAGCGGAAACGCCGTTGCGGCGGCCTTTCGCAATCTTCACTGGGGCATTTTCAACTGCGGTCATCTTACCTTGATCCGCTCGCGGCGGGCAATATGGTACGGCACGTTTCTGCCGCAGTGCGCGACGGCAAGGCGGCGGCTTCCGTTCGCGGCCCGCTCGAAGCGGGTGCCGGTCGGCGCGGTGAGGTTACCAGCCACAGCAAGGAGTCCAGATGAGCAACTCGTCAGTCGGGGCGGAATCGTTTGCCACTCAGAAGGTCAAGAAGGCCAAGAAGAAGGTCCGCATCGGCATTATCGGTTGCGGGGGGATCAGCGAGACTCACATCGCCGCGATGCGCCAGATTCCGGAGTTCGAGATCGTCGCGGGCTGTGACATCAAGCCCGAGCGTCTTGAGTTGATGAAGTCGAAATATGGCATCACGGCCCTGTACGAGAAGTGGGACGATCTGCTGGCCGAGGTCAAGCTGGACGCCGTCTCGGTATGCACGCCCAATGGCGTCCACGCGCCGGCGACCATCGCCGCGCTCAACGCGGGTTGCCATGTGATCACGGAAAAGCCCATGGCCATGTCCCCGGCGGAGTGCAAGGCCATGATTGCTGCGGCCAAGGCCAACAAGCGCAAACTGGTGGTCGGGTTTCAGTTCCGCTACCATCCCACCAGCCAGATGTTGGTCCGCGCCCGCGAGGCCGGTGAATTTGGCGACATCATGTTTGTGAAGTGCCAGGCCCTGCGCCGGCGCGGCATCCCGAACTGGGGCGTGTTTGGCCAGAAGGAACTGCAGGGTGGCGGCCCGATGATCGACATCGGCGTGCATGTCATCGAGATGGCGCACTACGTCATGGGCTCCCCCAAGCCGGTCGCCGCCAGCGGCAACTGTTGGACCTTCATGGGCAACAAGCCCGCGGACACGGTCAGCGTCTGGCCCAACTGGGACTGGAAGACCTACACGGTCGAAGACATGGCCATCGGCCAGATTCGGTTTGAGAACGGCGCCATCATGCAGATCGAGTCGTCCTTCTGCGCCCACATCAAAGAGGATGTCTGGAACTTCTCCATGATGGGGACCAAGGGCGGCGCCAACTGGGACCCGCCGGGCATCTTCTCCGACCGCGCTGGCACCATGGTGAACACGGTCCCCGGCTTCCTGCCCAAAGCGGACTTCGGGGCGCTGTTCGTCAGCAAGCTGCGCAACTTCGCTGAGGGGGTGCTCTACAACAAGCCTCTCGAGGCCCCTGGCGAGGCGGGGTACGCGGTCCAGAAGATCCTGGATGGCGTCTATCGGTCAGCGGCGGCGGGGCACGAAGTGAGCATCGACTAAACCGCTGGCAGAGCCCGGCCCGTAGCGTCCACCGGCGGCGGCGCGGGCCGGGCCATTCGAGACCGGGTACAGCGGGAGAGACGGAGGGCGTTTCATGAGGTGCCGCGTGGCTCTGCGACGTCTGCTACTGGCGTTTGTCGCCATGCTGGCCTCGGGGCTTCTGGCTCTCGACCCGGGCGCCGCGGCGCCGGCGCTCGAGGGGGTCGTCTATGTCAAGGGCGCGGCGCCTGATCTTGCGGCGCAATGGACCCTCGTCGAGTTCTGGGCCACCTGGTGCGGTCCCTGCAAGCGCTCGATTCCGCACCTGACCGGGTTGCGGCGGCAGTACGGCGAGAAGCTGGCCGTAGTGGGCCTATCGGACGAAGATGAGGCGACGGTGCGCCCCTTCGTGCTGGCTCAGGGCGACGCCATGGGCTACACCGTCGGCCTAGTGCCCAAGGAGACGCGGGAGCGCTACATGGCGGGCCGCGGTGGCATTCCCTGCGCCTTTCTCGTCAGCCCACAGAAGCAGGTGGCTTGGGTCGGCCACCCGGCCGCGGTTGACGCGGTTCTGCAACAGGCGCTCGAGGGTCGGTTCGATCTCGAACGCATCCAGCGCGTCGAACCCTTGGAAAAAGCCTTTGCGGGCGCGCTGCAAAGCCGTAATCTCGATCTGATCGTGGCGGCTGCGGATGCCCTTCTGGCTGAGGATCCAGCCCACGGCGAGGCGTTGCGCATGCGGATCGCCATGGCCCGCCAGAAGCGCGACCTCGCGGCAGCTCGGACCGCGTATGAGCGCGCTACCGCGGCGACCCTCACGCCGGCAGCGGCGGAGGCCCTTGCGTACGCGCTGCTGGGCGACGCCGACCTCGCGTTTCGTTTCATCGATTTGGCGCCGCGCCTTATCGCCCGGGTACAAGAGGCGGCGCCAGGCCGCCCCGCGGCCTTGGAACTGCAAGCCCGCTACGCCTACGTCATGGGCCGTTTAGACGTGGCCATCGCACTGCAGGAAAAGGCGGTCGCCGCCGACCCCGAGGCGGCGCCGGTGCTGGCCTATTACCGCCAGGTCAAAGCTCTGCGGGACCAACCCTGAACCCTCGTATGAGAACCGCAGAGGGTCGGGATGGAAGGTGAGACGGAGGGTCCGATTGCCGCATGCAGAATTCATTCCTCAGCCCGCGGCTGGCGCTGAGCCGTCGGCCGCGGTGGAAGCCGGG
>CAIZKT010000883.1:0-1561 GCA_903933565.1 uncultured Victivallales bacterium
GGTCTTGCAGACGGCGGGTCCCGCGAACCTGCCCGGAACGGGCTTGACATCGCGGGCTCCAGGGCCAGACGCGGGGGTCTGCAAGAGCCTCTCTTGTCCTGGGTTCACGAGATGGCGACGGCGGCCCCGCTGCGGGCAGATGCGTAGATAGCGTCGGTGATCTGCATCATGACCAAGGCCTGTTCGAGGCCGGTGGCCGGGGGTCGGTGCTCGCGGATAGCCAGGGCGAAGTCCTCGATGACCAGGGGACTGCCCCCGCGGCCGGTGTCATTACCTTCCCAGAGCACCTGGCTGGTGACCCCCTGGGTCTCGCTGGCGGTGTCGAGGATCAGGCGCCGGTCCGCTCCGCCGACCATTCCCAGGCGCAGCGCGCCGCGGGTGCCGATGATCTGCCAGGCCGCTTCGGAGAGCATGGGCATGAACTCGCCGCGCTCGAGGGTCAAGACGCTGCCATCGGCCCCGGTTACCAGCGCCGTAAAGTGCGCTTCCGCATCGGATTCCGGAGCAATGTGGCAACGGAAGGTCGGGATGCATGGCCAGATCTGCGCCAGCACCGTGTGCGGCCGGAAGGTCCACCCGGTCAGGCCGAGGATGTAGTCGAGATCGTAGCAGCTCCAGTTGGTGAGAATGCCGCCGGCGTTCATGCAGAAGGACTCCCGCCATGGCGGCGGCGGCCGGTCGTTCTTGGGGCCGCCGGCCAGCAGCGCCCGGACATGCAGCCGCCGAATCTCTCCCAGCGAGCCCTCCGCCAGGACGGCCTCCACCCGCCGCGCCGAATCGTGGAACCTGAAGCGGGAAGAAAAGCAGGCACAGACCCGGTCGCCGCGCCGTTCCATGAGGGTGCGGACTTCGCGGGCGTTGTTGGCCACCGGCTTCTCGGTCAGGACATGCTTGCCACGGGCGAAGGCGCGCAGGGCCATGGCGGTGCGCGTCGAGACCGGGTAGGCGATGATCACGGCCTCGACCTCGGGATCCTGATCAATCAGGTCGCGGCCATCCTCGTAGATGCGGGGAACCCCCTGGGCTTTGGCCCACTCGCGGCGCTCCAGGCGCAGGTCTGCCGCCGCGACGACCTTGACCAGCGCGCTGGACATGGCGTCCTTCAGATTGACGGAGCCAATCACGCCGCAGCCGATAATGCCAAGTCTCAACGGTTCCATGGTGCCTCTACTCCTGTTGTTCAGAGACCGCCCGCTGCGGCGGCGTGCCTAGTGGTCTGACCTGCCGTCACGCTAGCACCGAGACCGGGTCGGCGCCAGTGGGCGGAACCCCCGACGATTCTGCCGTAGGTCCCCAATCTGCGTATCCTGCCCCAACGGGGCTGCGTACCCAAGCCCAGGGTTGGCCGCTGCGCCGGCCTACCCTGGGTGAGCAAGGCAGCAAACCCAGTCTACCCCAACGGGGTTGGGTCATGGTGCTAAGACGCAACCCCGTTGGGGTAGGAGGCCATGACCCTATATGACCCAGGGTAGCGGCACCATGGCCGCAACCCTGGGCTCTGAGC
This sequence comes from uncultured Victivallales bacterium, assembly GCA_903933565.1. GTDB lineage: Bacteria > Verrucomicrobiota > Lentisphaeria > Oligosphaerales > JAFGRS01 > CAILUI01. Next base: position 1,505 of record CAIZKT010000883.1, read on the forward strand.
CACAGCCCCGTTGGGGCAGGGACATGCACCTGAGTTGTAACCTGAGTAGTTACGGGA
>CAIZKT010000884.1:0-6679 GCA_903933565.1 uncultured Victivallales bacterium
CCACGGCCTCGTGGGCAGTGGCCGCGCGCCGCGGCCGCTCCAACTCTTGTGGACCGCCCACGGCCTCGTGGGCAGTGGCCGCGCGCCGCGGCCGCTCCAACTCTTGTGGACCGCCCACGGCCTCGTGGGCAGTGGCCGCGCGCCGCGGCCGCTCCATTCTGCGGGCGCCGCCGAGCAGGGCGCCTACACTACTCTCTGCGGGCAAGTATTGCACCCGCCAGGGGCTGCGCTAGAGTGAGCGCGCCGAGCTGAATCCCAGGCGCGCCGCAGTCGGCGTGCCGGTCCCGGGCCGGTCCACGGCGGGAGACACCATCCATGAGACTACCCATGACCCGAGTTCTCGCTGTCGTCAGTGCGCTGCTGGCGGTCGCCCTGGCGCAGGATGTCCCAGCGCCAGCCGGTCAAGTTCAGCTCTACGTCTCCCCTCAGGGGAACGACAGCTGGTCCGGCGCCTTGGCCGAGCCCAACGGCGCCAAGACCGATGGCCCCTTTGCCACCCCGACTCGGGCCCGCGACGAGATCGTGCGGCTCAAAGCCGAGGGCAAGCTCAGGGCGGGTGCTCTCATCAGCTTCCGCGCTGGCCTCTATGAACTGTCCGAAGCGCTGCTGATCACCCCGGCCTGCAGTGGGGCCGAAGGCGCCCCCGTGATCTTCGCTGCCTACCCCGGCGAGACGCCCGTGCTCTCGGGTGGCCGTCGCATCCGCGCCTGGAAGCAGGCCGCAGGCCGTTGGGAGGCCAGCCTGCCTGACGTCGCCGCCGGCCAGTGGTCCTTCACCCAATTCTTCGTCGATGACGCCCGCCGCTACCGGCCCGTGCTCCCCGCCGATGGGTACTTCTTTGTGCGCGAGCAACTGCCTGCCTCGCCCGGTCTGCCCGCCCGGCGCTACGACCGTTTCCGCTGCGGCGAGGGCGAGTTACGGGCCGATTGGGCCAACCCCGGCGACATCGAGGTCCACGCCTTCCACTGCTGGTCCACCTCGCGCCTGCCGCTGAAGTCGGTCTCGGGGCGCGAGGTCACCCTGGCGGCGTCCACCTTCCGCAGCCTTGAACGCGGTACGCGCTATCGGGTCGAGAACGTCGCCGAGGCCCTGACGCAACCGGGTCAGTGGTATCTTGATCGACCCTCGGGCACCCTGCGCTATCTGCCTCTGCCCGGTGAGGATCCGGCGGCGGTCCTGGCGGTGGCACCGCGCCTGGCGAGCCTGGTGGAGATCCGGGGCGAGGCGGCCGCGGGGCAAAGCGTCAGCCACGTCGAGTTTCGCGGTCTCACCCTGGCCTACGCCAACTGGGTCACCCCGCCGCAAGGCAACTGCATCTCCCAAGCCGAGTACTCCATGCCCGCCGCCGTCAGCGCTGTCGGCGCCCAGGACTGCGCCTTCGTGCGCTGCCGTTTCACCCACTTGGGCGGCTATGCCCTCGAACTGGGCCGCGCCTGCAAGCGCAACCGCGTCGAAACCTGCGAATTCACCGACCTCGGCGGCGGCGGCGTCAAAATCGGCGAGGGCGTGACGCACCAGGATGACGCCCTCGTGGCCAGCCACAACACCGTCCGTGACAGCCTCTTTGCCCACGGCGGCAGACTGCACCCGGCAGCGGTCTGCGTCTGGGTCGGACGCAGTCATAGTAACGTGCTCGAACACAATGAGTTGTTTGACTTCTACTACAGTGGTTTTTCGGTGGGTTGGACCTGGGGCTACGAGCCCGGCCCGGCGCGCGATAACCTGATCGCCTTCAACCGCATCTCCTGGATGCCCCAGGAGGTACTCGGCGACCAGGCGGGCATCTACACCCTCGGCGCCCAGCCTGGCACCGTCATCCGCGGTAACGTCATCCATGACCAGTTCGGCGTGCCCTGGGCCTGCGGCATCTACCTCGATGAGGGCAGCAGCGAAGTGCGGGTCGAGGATAACCTCGTCTACCGCGTTACCACCCATGCGTTCCATTGCAACTACGGCCGCGATAACCTCGCCCGCAACAACATCTTCGCCTACGGCATGGGTGGCCATATCGGACGTTGCCGCGGTGAGGAGCACCTGACCTACACCGTCGAGCAGAACCTCATCGTCTGGGACGAAGGGCCACTGCTTGCCACCCACGCCTGGGACAAGGGCCTCTATGCGTTCGACCGCAACCTCTACTGGAACCCGGTCGAGCCCGCTTTCCGCTTCGCCAGTTGGACCTGGGACGAGTGGCGCGCCAAGGGCCAGGACACCCACTCGCTGATCGCCGATCCGCTCTTTGTCGACCCGAAACAGGGCGATTTCACCCTCAAGCCCGGCTCCCCGGCCGAGAAGATTGGCTTCAAACCCTTCGACTACAGCCAGGCCGGACGCCTCACCAAGAGCGGCCCAGCGCTGGTCCTGGCGCCGCGCGCCTTTCCGCCCGCGCCGCGCCTGCCCCCCGAATTGCCGCCCGAGCCGATCCTCGATGACTTCGAGACGGTCCCCGTGGGTGGCAAGAGCGCCTTGGCGACCACGCAGGAGGACGAGAAGGCTGGTAAGGCCCGGGTGACTGAGGAAACCGCGGCGACGGGCAAGCGCTGCCTCAAGATCGAGGACGCGCCCGGGCAGAAGGCCTACTACAACCCCCACCTCTACTACCGGCCCTTGCTCGGCGCCGGCAGCGCCCGGGTCCAGGTTGACCTGCGCTGGGAGACCGGCGCGCAGTTCGTCGGCGAATGGCGCGACTACAAGGTCACCGGCGCCGAGTTCGCCAATGGCCCCGCCTTTCAGGTCGACACCGACGGCACCCTGACCGCCGGCGGCCAGACGCTCGCCACCCTACCGGCAGGCCAGTGGGTACACCTGCAGATGAGTGCGAAGCTGGGCGCGCAGGCCGACGGCACCTTCGCCATCACCCTCCGTTTGCCCGAGGGCAAGGTCATCGAGCGCCCCGACCTCGCCTACGGCTCCGCCTTCAAACGCTTTGACTGGCTGGGGTTTGTCTCGACCAAGGACGGCGCTGGCGTCTTCTACCTGGACAACCTCTCGGTGGAGCCCGTCGCGACCGCGCCGAGATAGCGACTCACGTCCGCGGGCCTGTGGCCGCAGCTGGGGATACGGCGGGGACCGCCGGCTCCAGGGATGGGGATACGGCGGGGACCGCCGACTCCAGGGCTGGGGATACGGCGGGGACCGTCGGCTCCAGGGATGGGGATACGGCGGGGACCGCCGGCTCCAGGGATGGGGATACGGCGGGGACCGCCGGCTCCAGGGATGGCGCCCGTCTGGCGCGAGGCGGATTAGAGATGCCGTCCGCAAGCCACTTTACGTGGTTCAGCCAGGCACGATCCCGATCCCGATTCCGCCCCGATTTCTGCACGGCTTCTGAGGGGGTTACGGGGGGTGGACCAGCGCTCTGGACAGATCCGCAGGAGGTGGTATGCTGGACCCTTGGTCATGAATTCACCCCGCGGGGGCGCAGAAGAAACGAGGCACAGGGTATGCCCGACATCGATCAGTACTGGCAGAGCCGCGATTGGCCCGTGGTGGTAAGCACGGTGGCGCCGTTGCCGTACCGCCAGAAGCCGCTGCCGGAGATGCGCGTTCTGGCCATCGAGGCCACCCGTACCTGGGCGGCCAGCGGCGCCACCCTGCCAGCGGCGCTGTTCCCGGACTTCGGCACCATCACCACCGCCAAGCCCTGGGGCGGCCGGATCGAGGTATCGGCGGATGGCCGGCCTTTCATCCACCCGGTGGCGCAGACGCTGGACCAGGCGCTTGACCTGACGCCGTCACCCGACAACCCCGACTGCGACCCCGCCGTAGCGCTCTGGGAACACCTCCGCGACGTCACCGGCATCCGGGACCTGGGTTTTCGTACGCCCGATATGCAAGGGGTGCTCAACACGGCCGCACTCGTCCTCAACCAGGAAGAGCTGCTCACCGCGATGCTGACGGACGCCGCCAAACTGCACCGCTTCCTCGAGCGGGTCTGCGACAGCAACCTGCGCTTTGCGACGACCCTCCTCGAGCGTACCGGGCGGCTCGATGGCAACCTCTGGCCCTACCTCTGGCTGCCACACCGATACGGCATCATGCTCATCGAGGACTACATGCCGCTACTCTCACCGGCGGGGTTCGCCGAGTTCGGAATTCCCTACATGAAGCGCCTCGCGGACGCCTTCGGCGGGGTGTTTTTCCACTGCTGCGGCGAATGGGGCCGGCACGCCAAGGCGCTGGCCGAGTCCGGCATGCGCATCCGCGGCGCCGAGTATCACTACCCCTTCACCCGCCTCGAGGAGCTGCAGGAGCACTTCGCCGGCATCGTCATCAACCCGGTCTGGTGCGGCTTCCGCAAACCTGACTTCGGCACCCGCCTGGACTACTTCCGCCACATCGCCGGGCAGCTCCGCCATGGCAACCGCCTGTGGATCACCTGCACCACCGCCGACCCGGATTGGCCCGCCATTCGCGCCTGGGCCGACGCCGAGGGCTTCTGCACCGAGCCCTTCTCCAGCCAAGGCAGCCCTTGACGCATTGTCGGCATGGTACTAAGTTGAACTTGTAGTTCATCTTCTCTGGAGCCCCGTACAGGAGAGTCCATGGAGACGGTCACGATGCTGACCCTGCGCCGCCAGGCGGACGCGATCGTCCGCCGGGTCGCCAAGGGCGAGCGCCTGGTCCTCACGTACCGGGGCAAGCCGGTCATCAGGCTGGAGCCCTACAACGACCCGGTGGCGAGTACGGATGACCCCTTCTACGCTCTAGGCGAGATGGCCGTGGCCGAGGGACGGCCAATGACCAACGCCAACATGGACGAAGCCATCTATGCGGACTCCAACCTTCGTTGACACCAGCGGCTTCTACGCCCTGCTGGTGTCGGCGGATGACCAGCACGAGCGCGCCGTCGCCATCCTGCGTGCCGCGCGGGCGGCAGGGCATTGCTTCGTGACCACCGACTACATCCTCGATGAGACCGCGACTCTGTTGAAGACGCGCGGGCCGGTCCATCTGATCCGGCCGTTCTTCGAGACCGTCACCGCCTCGCGGGTCTGTCAGGTCATCTGGACGGATCGCGAGCTCTTCGATCAGGCGCAGGCGTACTTCGTCAGCCATCTGGACCACGAGTACTCCTTCACGGACTGTCTGAGTTTCTGCGCCATGGCAGCGCAGCAGACGCGGGACGCTCTCACCAAGGACACGCATTTCGCGGCAGCCGGCTTCCGTGTCCTGCTGGGATGATGGGGCTTTTGTGCGTTTTCCGTACAGGTCGTAAGCGAGGATCCGATGAGCATCCAATTTTCTGCCCGTGAGTACATGGTTCCCGGAAAGACCACCACCGAGCGCTTCGAGAACGCGGCGCGCCTCGGCTTGGCGGCCATCGAGGTGACAGCCAGCAGCCGGCGGGAGTTGCTCGGCGAGATCAAGGCCGCGAGCGCTGCCACCGGTGTGCGCGCCAGCACCATGTCCTCCTCGAGCCAGTTTGTCCTCGACGCCCGTAAGGACGAGCGCCAGAAGGCGATCCAGGCCTTCAAGGACGCCCTGGCCATGGCTGGGGAGGTGGGGGCGCTGGGCGTCATCATGGCGCCGCTGATCGCGATCAAGATGGAGGGCGGACAGCGCCTCCCCGATCTGTCACCTCTCATGTCGACGGCGGAGGTCGAGCGCCGCTTGCTCAGCGCGGTCATGGCCGAACTGGCGGACTGCGCCCAGGCCTGTGGCGTGGAGATCATCATCGAGCCGCTGAACCGCTACGAACAGTGGTGGCCCTGCACCCTGCAGCATGGGGTCGACATCTCGCGGGACGTCGGCAAACCGGGGGTCTGCGTGATGGCCGACTTCTTCCACATGAACATCGAGGAAGCCGACATGGGGGCCGCCATCCGCGCGGCCGGGGCCCTGGTCCGCGATGTCCACCTGGCCGACAGCCACCGCCTCTGGCCCGGCACGGGTCACACCGACTTCCGCCCCGGTTTTGCGGCGCTGAAGGCCATCGGCTACTCGCAGTACATGGCCTTCGAATGCGGCACGCCCGGCGAACGCTTTGCGGAGTTTGCCAAGGCGATGGCATACCTGCGCCGCATCTGGGCCGAGGCCTGATCGGCGAGACGCCCCAGGATACCCGACGGAACCTTGACCGGACCCGCGGTTCAGTGCCTTTCAGCGAACGCTTCAAGAGCCTGAACTTCGCCGCCGACCGCCAGATGGAGCCGGAGCTGGAACGGACCCGTGCTGAACTGCTCAGCCGTAGCGCCGAGGAGTATCGCGGCAGCGGTGTGGCCGCGGTCAGCCCCGAGCCGCCAGAACTGCTTTCAGGAGCTTCTCGGCAGCCTGCTGACAGTGAAAGCACACCGTGTCGCAGGGCCCGCGAGCGGCATCGAGGTTGTTGTCGGCGTTCAGCAGGTGATTCCCCGCCTTCGCAACCTACTGGCGGGCGATCTCAAGCTCCGCGGACATACACCGTCTTCCCTTCCCGAAGGACCTGCTGGCTCTGGCAGGCGTCTGCCCTGAACCCGCTTGCCTCCCTGGAGCCCGCGCTGCCCAGCCCGTTTCGGGCGGGTTCGCGGTATCCGCCGTCGGCAAGACCCCAGAGACGGCGGAAGCCCCGGCAGGGCCGGTGCGGACCGCCGGCTCCAGTGCGCCTACCACCCGGAAGAAGACACAGCCCTGTATGGGGATCCCCACAGCCGGATGCCCAAACCGCTCAAGAGCGGTCCCCAAACCCTGACGCCTGCAC